>JAJFMG010000196.1 GCA_021772295.1 Chlamydiota bacterium
AGGTTTTTTTCAAGTAGTAAAAGAAGAAAAGGATGTTTCTGATCTGATAGTAACTTTAATTGCGCTTCACCTGCCACATCATATTGTAAAAGAGCGTCAAAACACACTCTATAACTTGGAGGAACGATTTCAAGTTGTAAAATATTTCGCAGCAGATCATAAGAGCCTAGCATATATAGAGAGGCTAAAATGTTATATACATGTACGTGTTTATATGGGGATTCGGATAATTTGGAAGTTAGGATTTCAAATAACGTAATTGGCTTTGCTAGCCAAAAAGCTATTTCAGAACTTAAAAGCAAATACTTTTCTGTATCAGATGTTTCAGGGGAAAGATTTTCGAAGAAAAAAATAGGGTATAGAGTATTGGATAGATTATAAATCCAATTTGAGACATCTTTGTTGCTTAGTAGATGGGTTGCTTGCGTAAGAATTAACAATGTGAAATTCAAAGCTGCTTTTTTATCCTTATTTCCTGATTCGTGGAGTCTAAAAAGTAAATGCTCTTCGACAATAGAAATCATCGGGTGTTTAGGATATTTGCGAAGTGCAAACTCCAAGTATTTAAGCTCTTCTTCCTGATCACCTTTGGCTCTCATTACCAGAGATTTACCTAAGTATTCCATAGGGGCGGCTGGGGTATTGTGAAGCTTGTCAAAAGCATCTAATGCGTCTTCAAAAAGAACCTCTCGAGAGATAGAATCTTCTTTTGCCATTTCTAAAAGAGTGATGCCCGCTCTAAAAAGAGCATCTCTAGCTTCTGATCTTCCCTCAAATGATTGGGAGATTTTATAATATTCATAGAGGGCTCTTTTAAAATCCTTTGAGGTTAAAAATGCATCGGGTACTGCTAAACAATTGATCATTACATTTTGAGAACCCAATGATAAAATGAGTTTAGATATGCTGTAATTAGTGTCTTTATAGAGCATTCCAACATGGGCACCTACAATTGGAATATGACTGACATATTGCAAACGAAGCTCACCATCAATATAGAGAGAGAGGGTATTTTCAATTTTTTCGATGAAGATTTTGTAAGCATTGTCCTCTTCTAAGAAACAATCTTTTTGTTCAACAACCAAAACATTGGATCGAAATAATCGAAATCCAGGGCTGTCTTTTGATCCAAGAAAAAGACAAAAACCATCTTCTAAACCATCCCGTTCACTAGGGCCCGGTGTACTAATCAAAAAACCAAATCCTTGACTATTAGATTTTAAGGTTAAGTTGGTTTCTACTCGGGCATTTCCTGAAAAAGATTTTTCAGAAATCATCAGCATGACCCACTCAGCCTGATTGAGTGATTCACTAAGGGCTAAATGCTTGGATAGAAACACATTTTCTTGAAACTCCCAATCGGATGCATTTTTTTCATCGAGTGAGTCCGTTACAATCCATTCAGGATGCCCTTCTATATATTTTTCTACATCTAAGATAAAGGGCTGCATAGATGAATATCGCTTTTCTTTTTCTTTTTCTAAACAGGTAAGCGCAATATTTGCTAGCTGAGAGGGGATATCACGATGAGGCGCAATTTCTTGAGGTGCGAACAAATGCTCGAATGAATGGTGTTTTTTATATTCCTCTACACTAATTCGTCTAAAGGGAATACGCAGTGTCAGAAGTTGATACAGGATAACTCCCAATGAATAGATATCGGTTTGAAAAGATGCTGGGTCTCCTAAAGCGCGTTCGGGCGCCATATAAGTAAGGGTTCCAACTACTTTACCAGGTTTGGTAAGACTCGTATTAGGATCTTCAGGAATTTTCTCTAAATTTACTTCCTTTTCACCTACTTGAAGAGCTATCCCCCAATCTAGAATAAGGACCTCTCCAAATTTCCCTACAATGATATTTTCAGGTTTGATATCACGATGAATAATTCCTTTTGTATGAGCAAAAGCTATAGCTTCACATACTTTTAAAAAAATACGAGAAAGAGAAGGGATTGTATAGGCTACATGGTGAAAAGGTTTACCCTCACTCTCTTTTTCTTTTAGTTTTTTTAAAATATCTTTAAGGGTTTGTCCTTCAATATAGGGCATGGTGTAGTACAAGTAGTCTTTTTCAGGATGAATTGTATATATCGGTATGATAGATGGATGGGTCAGTCTAGAGGCAATCTTTGCCTCTCGCATAAATCTTTTTCGAATTGAGCTATGTTTAATTAAATTATCACGAATTTTTTTTAGGGCCACAAGTCTTTCACAGATAGGGTCTACCGCTAGAAAAACTTCTCCCATGCCACCAATTGCGAGTCTTCTTATAATTTTGTATCTACCAATATATTTGGGGATAGGGGTGGGATCTTTTTTGGGTTGCATACAGCCTACATATTTTGATCCTACTTTTTGCGATTTTTTCAGATATTTTGCAAGGGAAAATCCCTTTTGATTAATCCGAAATTTTTCTAAAGTGGATTACTTTACAAATTACACGAACTTGGACCCATGACTGACAAAAAAGAAATTATTTTAACTGGAGACAGACCTACTGGTCCCCTTCACCTCGGACATTTTGTAGGCTCACTTAAAGCAAGAGTAGATCTGCAAGAAACTGCCACTCAGTATGTCATGATCGCTGATGCGCAAGCCCTAACTGATCATGCCAAAGAACCTGAAAAAGTCTCTAAAAATGTGTATCAAGTTCTTCTTGATTACCTCTCTGTAGGCATTGATCCGCAAAAAACTACCATTTTTATTCAGTCTCAAATTCCAGAGTTATTCGAGCTCTCAATGTATTTTTTGAACCTTGTTACATGGAATAGACTTAAACATAATCCAACTGTAAAGCAAGAGATTCAACAAAAAGGATTTGGAGAAAGTGTTCCAGCTGGGTTTATGGTATATCCTGTATCTCAAGCAGCAGACATACTTGCTTTTAAAGCAACGTGTGTACCTGTTGGTGAAGATCAAAGACCCATGATTGAGCAAACATCAGAAATTGCCGCCCATTTCAACCGAATTTATAATACAGATATTTTTGTAAAACCTAAGGCCTTGATTCCAAAAATTGCAAGACTTCCAGGCACAGATGGACAAGCAAAAATGGGTAAATCACTTGGTAATGCAATTTATCTTTCAGATTCAGTTGATGTTGTTTCTAAGAAGGTTAAAAAGATGTATACCGATCCCAATCACCTCCATATCGAAGATCCTGGAACAGTAGAGGGAAATCCAGTCTTTGCATATTTAGATGCATTTGGAAAGGACGTCAATAAAATTCAAGAGCTCAAGGATCACTACCAAAGAGGTGGTCTTGGGGATGGAACCGTGAAAAAGTATCTATTAGAGGTTTTACTAGAGTTTTTGGAGCCCATATCTCAAAGAAGGAAGGAGTTAGAGAAAGATACGCACTTCTTATGTGATATTCTTAAAACAGGTTGCTCTAGGGCCCAAAAAGTAACAGCACAGACTCTTCGTGAAGTTAAAAATGTTATGTATTTGAATTACTTTCCAAATAAATAGTGAACTTAACTAAAAAAATACGTTCCTATATTTTCTAAAGCATTCTTGCGAGATGAGTGAAGAGTGTTATTTTTTGTCTTCCTCTATCTCGATATTAATTTCTTCTTCCTCTTCACTTTCAGTGTTTTTCTGTAAAAATTCTCTGACAAGTAAGAATAGTGCGGCGCTTACAAAAAGGATTGGAAGAAGAATTTTTAGTGAAAGCTGAAATTCATAAATTACAAATACACCACCGAATATGATGATTGAAAGTATTCCATCATAGATTCTCTTTTGAAGAAACTGTTTAATGCATAGCGATAGGCCAATTACAAGCATGATATTTGGCCACCACTGATCAGTAAAAGAAAGTACAGCAAGACCTATAAGAAAAATAGAAGTTCCAAAAGCACGCGCTCTTCGATTTGAAAGTTTACGATTTTCCATTAATGTCTCCTAATTTCTAAGTCGCTTGGATTATCAATTTTTTCTAAATGGGTATATGGATAAAAAGTAGCTAAGATACTTGGTACGCTTTCTCCAATTTCAGCCATTTGGGAGGCTGAATAAAGACAGAGACCAACTCCAAGGCCCTTACCAAATCCATTAAATAGAAGGGTATTCCCTTTGAGTTCTACATCAAATTCATTACTAGGAAGAGGATTTTCACCTAGTTTGTGCTGAAGTGTGACAAAGTCAATGTCCTCATGGCGCTTACCATCTTTTACACGTATTGCATATACTTTTTTGGATTCTTCATCAATAAAGAGATCAAGTCCAGTTACTCGATTTAGTTTAAGTAGTTTTGCAAGGAACTCTGAGTTCATATGGTAGGTCCAATTATTCTCATCTCGATTCAAAGCTGCAAAATTCGAAAATACGCCACTTGGTGAGTTTGTGTTTTTTCTAAAGACAGTTTGAAAACTTGCCGTTTTCCCAGCGCAGTTTTCAGTCCATGAACTTGCAAAAGGGGACTCTTCGAATGTCATGACGAGGTGTTTGGTGTTATCAATTGCTTTATTGATGCTGTAATCAGAGTATGCTACTCCATGCCCTTGGTACTTGGCTTCTCTTGCATCAATATGCCAATTAGATTCCTTGTTTGTAGAAGAAATATAACAAG
>JAJFMG010000197.1 GCA_021772295.1 Chlamydiota bacterium
CTTAATAAGACATCTCTTGAAAAAAAGATTGATCAATCGATAGAAACCACAAAATCTACAATGCCCCTTGTAAAGGGAGATAAAATTCTTGCTATCGATGGAAAAAAAATTACTTCGAATTCGATGTTTTTAGAATATCTACAAGAAAAACATGTTCCTGTCATTGTGCAAAAATCAGATGATCGAAAAAGTAACAGTCTTTGGTCAAAAGAAGATGCCGTTTTTGAAAAATCAGTTGATTGGCCGCAAGTGGAAAAGATTGCACTAACTATTGGTACATCAACTAAAGTTTCTTCCTCTGGGGAATTGCAACTCCTAAAACTTATCAAGCCTATAAAAGTTAAAGACTATCCACTAGCAAAGGACAAGAAAAAAAGGCTACTTGATAATTGGGCTGAGCAAGAAAAAGCTGCTAAAGAGATCTCAGATCCTGTAAAACGTGAAGAAGCTCTTAATATGCTTAATCGATACCAAAATAGACTGATTTTAGGGATTGCTCTTCAAGATCAAACCGTTAGATATAATCCAAATCCATTTGCACTTTTTGGTGATGTATTTAAGGAAATTTATAAAACGCTTGTAGCGTTAGTTACAGGTTATGTAAGCCCAAAGCATTTAGCAGGTCCAGTTGGGATGCTAGATATGATGCAAAAAAGCTGGTCTGTTGGCCTTAATGAAGCGCTTTTTTGGCTTGGCGCTGTGAGTTTAAATCTTGGTATATTAAACTTACTACCAATACCCGTTCTTGATGGGGGACACATCTGTCTCGCAATCGTTGAAAAAATTCGTGGAAAAGCAATTAAAATAAAGACTATGGAGCGACTTATTATTCCATTTGTCATCTTGTTTATTATCTTTTTTATTTATTTAACCTATAACGATATTGCAAGAATCTTTTTTAGATTTTTTAAGTAAGGAATATGATGAGAAAAGCTTTTTATGTTCTTTTATTAGCTATGAGCTTTTCTCTTTACTCTATGGATTTCTTTGAAAACTCTGTGGATGAAATCATACGTGAGATGACGCTAAAAGAAAAAATAGGTCAGCTTTTTATTATTCCAACTTATATGAGCGTAGATGATCCAAACTTTTGTCTAGTAGAAGATCTGATTAAGAAGCGCCATGTGGGAGGAGTTATTTCTAAAGCCGTTTCGTATGAAGAGCATTTAAAAATTATTGATAAGACTTTTCCACTCTCTAAACAACCTCTTTTAAGTGTGTTTGACGCAGAATCTGGGCTTGGGTTTCGGATAAAGGATATCCCATCTTTTCCTCAAAATCTGATACTTGGTCGTGAATATACAGATGAAAAAATAGAAGAAATTGGAGAGCTGATAGGACGCCAATGCAAAGAGGCATCGATCCATGTAAATCTAGCTCCAGTTGTTGATATAAACTCTAATCCAAATAATCCAATTATTGGTCCTAGATCTTTTGGTAACAACCCACTGCTTGTTTCTAAAAAAGCGAAAGCAATGATAGTCGGTATGCAAAAAGGGGGAGTCTATCCCTGTATCAAACATTTTCCAGGACATGGAGATGTTGCAGTTGATTCACACAAAGCGATGCCCGTTGTAGCAAAAGGTCTTGAGGAGCTCAAAGATGTGGAATTGATGCCTTTTCAAGAAGTGATAGATACAGCAGGTACAATGGTTATGAGTGCACACCTTTTTATCCCACTTCTCGATGCTCATTATCCAGCTTCTCTTTCTAAATTGATTCTAAGAGATCTTTTGCGTACGCAAATGGGGTTTGAGGGAATTATTATATCTGATGCACTCAATATGAAAGCGCTTACCAGACAGTATACTTATGAAGAGATAGCTATACTTGCTTTTCAGGCTGGAACAGATTTATTGCTCTATGGTGATCATATCAATTCAAATATTACAGAAATTCTTGCATGCAATGTTTCTCGCTCGCTCGATGCAATATACTCAGCTGTATTATCGGGTGAAATTAATGAAAGTCAAATAGATGAAAAAGTTCGAAAAATACTTCTTTTAAAACAACAAGTTTGCAGATGAAATTGGAACTTAATACATAAACCTATGGATAAAAGATGAAACATTCACACTTTGAAGGAAAATCGACAGTTGAGCACTTAAAGGAAGCCCGCCTTAAAGGTGCACTTGCAACAGAAGAGACTCATGGAAGTGAGCTATCGGGATTTTTCTTTTCATTTTGTGACTCTTGGAAAGAGGGGACACTTTTCTTTTTTTCGATCTTTTTGATTTTTTTCATGTTCCAAATTCACATTAATCTCACCATTTTGTTTTGTTTTGCTATTAGCTTTTCTCTATGGAAACTTGGAAGGTCAGCCTTGCTTGGGTTTTCAAGACTTGAGAGGTTACATAGACTTATCAAGCAAGAAAAGTGGGAAATTGAGCATCACCGCGATGAGGAAAAAAAAGAACTTATCGAGATGTATCAAGCTAAGGGTTTTTCAGGAAAGCTTTTAGATGAGATTATTGAATTTATCATGACAGATGATAATAGACTTTTACAAGTGATGTTAGAAGATGAACTTGGTCTTAATTTAGAAAGTTATGAGCATCCCTTGAAACAAGCATTTGGGGCGTTTTTTGGGGCCATTATTGCAACGGTTACTATGATTGTTACATGTGAGTTTATAAGTATTTATGTAGGTCTTGGGTGGCTTTTTATTTCAATGATTGTTTGCAGTTATTTCTCTTCAAAAAAACAGGGGAATGACGGGCTTTATGCAGGAGTTTGGAATATGGCAATCTGCGCGCTTTCTGTAGGGTCTCTTTACTTTTTATTACAAATTTTTAAAGGGTAATATGAGCGCGCCTTATATCTTTGATGAGTTTTTTTCTTCTGGAGCGCACGATAGTGTAAGTCCTTTTATAGAGAAAAAATCCCGTAAGTATGCAACTTCTTTAAAGCTTAAAAGCGCAATCTTATCAGCATTTTTTTTAGTCGTTGCATTTGTATTTTCTTTTATCTCGACACCGATATCTCATCTGTTTACGCTTTTCGTGTTTGTTTTATCAGCGACTCCAGCGCTAATTGATTCGTTTGAAGATATTCGAAACTTTGAGCTTAACATTGACATCTTGATGACACTCGCTGCTTTTTTTGCAGTTATTATTGGATCCCCCTTAGAAGGAGCTCTTCTTTTAGTACTTTTTGATATTTCAGGTTCGATGGAAGATGCCGTAACAAGAAAAGCGAGAGGTTCACTTCGACATCTCAATGAAATTACGAGTAATATCTCTCACGTAATTCGTTCTGATGGCACATCATTCGAAAGAGCCACAAAAGATGTTGAAGTTGGAGCTACATTACTTATCAAAGTTGGTGAAATTGTTCCCCTTGATGGCAAAATACTTGATGGAGAGTCCTACGTAAATCTTGTTCATTTAACGGGGGAATCGCTTCCTGTTTCTAAGAAGAGAGGTGATGATTTACAAGCAGGGAGTCTAAATTTAGATGGTACTTTGAAAATGAAGGTGACCAAAACAAGCCAAGAATCAACGCTTTCTAAAATGATTGATTTGATCAACAAGGCTCAGGAGACAAAACCTAAACTGCAAAAATTGCTCGATCGTTTTGAAAAGGGATATGCAACTACGATTATTATTTTATTTGCAGTATTTGCATTTGGGCTTCCCCTTGTTTTTAGTATGCCTTTTTGGGGCTATGAAGGATCTATTTATAGAGCGCTAACTTTTTTAATAGCAGCGTCTCCCTGCGCTCTTATTATTGCAACACCGACAGCTTACCTAAGCTCCATTGGGTCATGCGCAAAAAATGGTATCCTCCTCAAAGGTGGTGTATCTTTAGATGCTTTAGCAAAGGCTCGAGCCATTGCTTTTGATAAAACAGGAACACTTACAACTGGAAAACTTCGTTGCGTGCATTTTTCTAAAATTGAGGGGAAAAATGATGTATCTGATGCAGATGCGCTTTCTATTGCAAATGCATTAGAGATGCACGCTAAACATCCAGTAGCAACAGCTATCTGTGAATACGCATCTGAAAAACAGGTAAAGGTAATTCCTCATGAAGGTTTTAAAGTAGTTCCAGGTCATGGAATTGAATCCAAGGTCGAAGTAGATGGAGCTCAGATACCGGTTTTTATTGGAAACAAGTCCTTTATTGAGAAAAAGACACATCTTCTTGATGGTAAGAACTATGAAGAAGCTGGAAAGCTTGTGTGTTTTATGCTTCTTGGTGGAAATTTATATTTATTCCATTTTAATGATGAACTTAGAGAAGGCATGAATGATCTTCTTAAAGATATCAAAAAAAAGCATCATTTAGAGCTTTATATGTTAACTGGAGATCACAAAGAAAATGCGCAGCATTTTGCTGAAAAACTATCTCTTGATAAGGTCTATTCTGAGCTTACACCAGAAGATAAACTAGAGATTGTTTCTAGACTTGCTAAAGAGAAAGATCTAGCTATGGTTGGTGATGGGATTAATGATGCGCCGGCCCTTATGAGGTCTCATGTAGGAATCTCTATGGGAAAAATTGGAAGTGGAGCTGCTATCGATGCATCTGATATCGTTTTTTTACATGATGATATTAAAAAACTTGATTTTTTGATTGATAAGGCAAAGCAGACTCTGCGAATCATCAAACAAAATTTATCCTTAGCCCTTGGGGTGATTTTTTGTGTCACAACGCCTGCGCTGCTTGGCTTGATCCCTCTATGGCTTGCTGTGGTATTGCATGAAGGTGGAACACTTATTGTTGGATTAAATAGCCTACGTCTTTTAAAAAAATAAATTAAATGATATTATATAATTAAGAGTTAGTTATATTTAATGCATGTTCCTGTCTCTTAATAAATTATATAGTTACTATTATTTGATATTGGCGTAAAAAGTATGGATTCTTCTTCCAAAAAAGGTCGACTCAGCAAAGAGCAACTTAAAAAAGCAATGCAATTTGAAAGTGCTCAATTTGAAGAGTATTACCTCTGGCTTGAAAATCACATGCCGCCCGCATTTTTTGAAGAAGTGGAGCAAGAGCATCTTATGCTAATTGCTCATAACTTAATGGGTTTTCATCTTCAAGATCACTTTAGTCATATCTATCTAAAAGACTGCGCCTTTGTGCTTTGTCTTGATAGTCCTGATGTAGATTTGCGGGTACTGAAGCACTATAACCTCTATGGAATTAAAAATTACCGCACGTTTTTGTCAGATTGTCCACCACCGATTCGAGGGATCAAGAGCAAGTTAAGGATTGCAACTATCTATTTTACATTTCTAGAAGATGAGAAAAAAGGCAAAGCTTGTAGCGGGCTTATTGAAGAAGATAAGAAAAAAGAAGC
>JAJFMG010000198.1 GCA_021772295.1 Chlamydiota bacterium
CATTTAGGCCTCTTTCCCATGAATGATATGGTTTTGCAAAGTAAAACCCTGACTCAAGTTCTTTACTTACATGTTCATGTCTTGAAAATTCTTTTCCATTATCTGACGTTAGTGTTTTTACAAAATTCTTTATTGGTAATAGGCTTTTCACTATCGCTTCCTGAACTTCTATACTTGTTTTTCTTGAGACTACCTGTAGCTTTGTTAACTTAGATGCTCTATCCACTATCGAAACAATCCCTCCTTTCTTTCCAGCTCCTATTATAGTGTCTAATTCCCAATCTCCTAAGCGAGATTTTTCTTCTACAATAGATGGTCGTTTATCAATATCTACTCTATTTGGAATACAGCCTCTTCCAGCCTTTCCTTTGCTTCGTTTGTTGTACTTTTTCCCTTGATGACGGAGGTTCTTGTACAGCTTCCCTCCTATAGATTTTTCCAACCATATGAGCTGATAAATTGTTTCATGTGATATCGATATATTTTTCTCTAGCTTGAGCCTTCCTGATATTTGCTCAGGACTCCATTGTAATAGCAGTTTTTCTACTATGTAAGTGATTACGCTCTCAGTTATTTTCGACCTATCTTGGCTTGCATTTTTTCTTCTTTCAAGAGACTTTTTATGCGCTTGGATATATCTATATCCGATTGATCCTGAATTTCTTTTAATCTCTCTTTTTACTGTCGTTACATGAACATTAATTGCTTCAGCGATGTCTTTGGGTAAATCTCCCTGTTCATTAAAACCTCAATTTGGCATCTTTCAAACTTGGTCAGATGATGGTAGCCTTTGGGCATACTTCCTCCATTTGGTGTGTTTTTCGTTAAAAAATCACCGTAGAGGATTTAGCTATCTCTGACCATTTTTTATTTTAATCTTTTTGTGCACTTCGAGGTTGAAAGGGCGCTTTATAAATTAATGTAGCGATTTGATTTCACTTTATTTTACTTTACTTTATTAATTAATTAATTAAAACAATTTCTAAATTTAATTAATAGGGCATCTAGGCAGAAGGTCTTAAGAATCTAGTTTCTATTTTTCTTGTTTTTAGTATTTTATTTTTTTATACTACATTTTACCCGAAATTGAGCTGCATGTTAATGAGATTATTAATCCCTTTTTTAATGTTTTTTGCAGGTGTTTTTGCCAACGCAAGTGAAAGTTATGACTTTTATGGTAGACATTATTTGGCAAGTTTTTATGGATGCGACATAGATGCTATGAGAGATATTGTAACAGTAAAAGAAGTATTTGAGAAGGCTGCAAAGATAAGCGGCGCCACGATCTTAGGTTCAAGTGATTTTGTGTTTGATGGCAATGGATACACACTTGTTCTTTTACTTTCAGAGTCACATGCAAGTATTCATACTTATCCTGAATATGGCGAATGCTTTGTGGATTTTTTCACCTGTGGCACAGATACAGACTCTACAATCTTTGAAGAAGAGATTTCAAAGTATTTAACACCTAGAAAAGTAAAAAGTGAGCTCAAGGAGAGATTATAATGAAAGTTGCTGTACTTGTAGACGAGATGTATCACGAACTTGAACTTTGGTATCCAGTATACCGGATGCAGGAAATTGGAATTGAAGTGGTTTTGGTTGGATCAGAAAAAGGTAAAGAATACAAAAGTAAGCTTGGATATCCATGTAAAACACAGTGTTGCTATGCAGACCTTAAGGAAGGTGAATATGAAGGAGTTGTTATTCCGGGTGGATTTTCTCCTGACCGAATTCGAAGAGACTTAGCAGCTATAGATTTTGTTCGAAAGATGAATGAAAATAAAAAAATGGTAGCATTTATCTGTCATGGTGGTTGGGTTGCTATTTCTGCAAAAATTGTGGAAAACCGATCTGTAACAGGCACTAAAGCAATTCGAGATGATTTAATCAATGCAGGTGGATTATGGAAGGATGAAGGTATTGTGGTAGATCAGAATATGATCTCAGCGCAAATTCCAAAAGACCTTCCTGAATTTGGTAGAGCTATCGTTGCATTTCTTACAAAAGGATAACTATGAATTTTTTCTCTAAACGTATTAGCGCTATTTTTATTGGGAGTTTTCTTCTTGCATCTTCAGCCTATACGAAGCCTGTTGAAGAGGAGAAAGAACCACGAATGCTCAATATTGCTGGGGGTATTTTTAATGTATTGCATGGACGAAAAGCTTTTACCTATCAGTTTGAGTATCGTTCCGACTTTGAAATTTACAGAAGTCAGCCTTTGTTTATTCGTCCACTTATGGGGCTTATGGGGACAACTGATGGGAATCTTTATATTTACGGAGGCTTAGCTTTTGATATCTTTGTCGGTAAATATGTGGTTATTACACCAAGTTTTGCGCCAGGTGTCTATTTCCAAGGAAAAAACGGGAAAGATTTAGGATATCCTCTTGAATTTAGATCTTCACTTGAACTATCGGGTGTCGTACATAAAAGAGCTAGAGTAGGAGTGCAATTCTATCATATTTCCAATGCAAGTCTTGGGTCTAAAAATCCTGGAACAGAGTGCCTTATGTTCTTTTACGGTATCCCTTTATAAAAAATTAATAAGCCTTCTCATTTTATAATTTTTTCATTTTAAAGCCACTGATTATTAGTGGCTTTCGTGTTTTATTAAAATAATTTTAATATTATTGCTGAAATTAAATAATAGCATGTGTATATAATTAGTATTATAAAGCAGGCG
>JAJFMG010000199.1 GCA_021772295.1 Chlamydiota bacterium
AATTTAAAAATCTTATAGTGGCTCAGAAAAAATCATTCCATACAATCTTGCTCCTTCATGATACATTTGATTCTGCATCAAAAGCCTGCCAAAAGGAGTATCGACAAATATATGAAAATAGCTCCCAGAAAATTCTTTTATGCTTCGAAAATCTTTCGAATGTATTTGATATGAAGAAAACAGAGCAACCGCAGGTAGACTTTACCTGCAAGGAAGAGAGCAATGTTTTAAATCAAAACCTGGATGGAAGTGAGGCATTTTTTAATACAATGCAAATTTATAGCAATACCCTAATTCAGCAACTTACCGTTATAAAAAAAATTTCTGGTAAAATTATAAAATAAGGAAGGCAAGCCTTCCTTACGATGTTCTTTATTGAATAATATTTTTCAAAAAATTGTATGTGTTAATTGTTTTCAGGTTGCATTGCAATTGCGCCTGCTGTGCAAGATGAGATACAAGGAAGACAGCAACAAGCTAGCGCAGTAATTGCAATTACTGGTGAAATGTATAGGACAGCAACTGTTGAAAAAGGAATCGCATATCCCATAGCATTCATCCCAAAGTATGAAATGGCAACTGAAGCTGGAAATGCAAGGCAGCAGCTTGATTCGGGAGTCGAGCATATGCTATAACTCAATAAGCTATAGACAATTGTAGAAGTAGATGAATACATTGCTCCAAACACTGGATTTGTTGCGGTTAATACCGCTGTAGCAACATATCCAAATGCAGCAGAAGACAAAGCTGATGAGACGAGTCCACAAAGTCCGATTGCAATATTTTCTTCAGGGGTGTTATTCAATTTAATATATTGATTTATCAGGGAAATGGAGTCTGTATTTTCTAAATTCAAATTTCTGGTTTCGGAGAGGGATGGAGTACTATGACTGGAAAGAGAGGCCCTTGACTTCTCCTTTTCTATGATTTTCCCTGACTCATCCATCATCCATATACTATTTGGCGGAATTGAATTTAAAAACTCATCCCTCGTCATTGGAGTGAAAACCATAATTTTACCCTTTTTCCCTAAATGTAAGGAGAAAGAATATGGCTTAGCAATATATTTTGCAAAGAAATAAAAAAGATTTGAGTGGCTTGAATATATATAGAGGCAAAAAAAGGGAGGTAAACCTCCCTTCATTATATCTACAGAAAGTAATTGTTATAATTACTAGTCAAATTTATTAAGATTTAACATCAGGTGTTGTATCGTCTGATTGCTCTGTAGCTGAAGTATTAGCAGGAGCCGCTGTAGCTGATGTGTCAGCAGGAGCCGCTGTAGCTGAAGTATTAGCAGGAGCCTCTGTAGCTGATGTGTCAGCAGGAGCCTCTGTATTTGAAGTATCAGCAGGAGCCGCTTTTTCATCAGTTTTAGAACTAAAACGATTTGAAACAGCGCTAACCATTCTTTCAAGTACTTCTATTCCAGCAAAAGTAGAAACAGCTAAAACTCCAGCTGTTGCAACGGGGATTGCATATCCACTTGATGTAGCAATTCCAAAAACAGCAGCAGCAGAAGCAAAAAAGCTAATAGCTTCTACAGCTGTTTTTATGTTTTCTGAGCGCTCTTCTGTAAGACCACTTCGATCAACTGCGTAATCAGCTGCCATAGAAGTAATCTGAGTTGTTGCTCCATATATTGCAGCTGCAATTGGATTTACAATGTGTGTTAAAGTAGCTACAGCGAAACTTACTCCACCAGCCGCTGCAACTTCTAATACACCTGAAGCTGTTGATTTAATTGTGTCCATGTAGCTGTACGCAGTAGGTTCTGGTACTTGAACTGCACTAGTATTTGATGCCATTTTTTATTCCTCCATAAATTAAGCAAAAAGCTGGCGCGATTCTATCCCGGAAGAAAAAACTTTGTCAAGTCTATATTCAAAGAAATATTTTTAACTCTATTGAATCTGTGGAAGTATGTGAGTTAAAACTATGAGGCAGAAGAGGGAATGAGGCCAAAAATGAAGTAAATCATAATGGAGAAAATGGCCGCTCCAGGTATTGTTAGAGCCCATGCAATACTCAGTTTTTTCCACGTATTCCATTGGATTACTCCATGTTTTTTTGCAAGGCCTGTCCCGGTAATACTTCCCGTAATCATATTAGTAGAACTAATCGGCATTCCGAGTAAACTTGTTGAGATGATCACAACCGAGGCGCTAAAATCAGAAATAAATCCTTGTTCAGGAGCAATTTTGGTTAGTTTATATCCTACCGTTTTTATTACCCTCATTCCCCCAGAGGCTGTTCCAATACCCATAGTAATTGCGCATGATAAGATTACCCAGAGAGGAATATTTGTTGTGGGAATAAAGTTTAATGAATAAAGACCAAGGGTGATTATTCCCATACTCTTCTGCGCATCATTAAATCCATGGGACAGTGATAGTAAACTTGAAGATCCAATATGTAGGTAACGAAAAAGCTTTGGGCGTTTCTTTGCATCTATCGAGCTTTTTTGTAGTAGTTTCAATAGAGAGAAAGAAGTGATCGCTCCTACAAAAGGAGAAATTACCATAGGTAGAAGTATAAGAATGATAATTGATCGAATATATATATTTTCAAGCCCGCCATGGACGACCCCACTTCCAATTAACCCTCCGACAAGTGAATAAGAAGAGCTGCACGGGAGCGCTAAATACCATGTAAATACATTCCAAATAATAGCGCCACTGAGAGCTGAAAGGATTACTCTTTCCGTTGTGATATTTGGATTTATAATTGAGCTTGTAATTGTATGTGCCACCCGGCTAATTTGCGTTGCGCCAATAGTGTTTAAAGCAACAGCAAAGGAAATAGCGACAAGAGGTTTGAGTGCTTTTGTTGCAATTACCGTAGAAACGACATTTGCCGTATCGTGAAAACCATTGGTAAAATCAAAGATTAAACCAAAAAGAACAATGAGTATGACAAGCTCTAACATATTTTTCCTCTATTCAAACCCTCTATAAAATATTTTTTTTAATTAAACGACATATTTGTTATAGATTGATTAACAAGTAGGTAAAAAGTGATTCCTTCTAATTGGCCAAACAATCTTTTTTATAGCAAAGAGTCTCAAAGTAAAACTTTGTCATGTTATCTTTTAAAGCAAATGCTTTTCTCCTTAATCGATTCTCAAAAAAAATACGCATCTGTTGCAGATTGCATTGCAAACAAAAAAGTACACTCAGATGTGGAAATCCGAGTATTGAAAGATGCATCCCATCCTCTTTCATATGAAAAAAGAAGCAACTTGGAATTAGAGAGAGGTCTCTTTGCATCAAAAAAAATTAAGAAAGATACCTTTCTTGGTGAGTATGTGGGGGAAATTGAACTCATTTCATCAATTAAAGAAATGAAGCCAAGAGATTCTGAGTATTACTTCTTGGTAGACATCATGGAAAATTTGAAATGTATTATAGATCCCAAAATCTGTGCAAATGAGCTTGCTATGGTGAATGATTATAGAGGAATTGCAGAAAGTCCTAACTGCAAGCCAACTTTTGTAACTCATAATAACCAGGCTCATTTTGGATTTTGTGTAATCCAAGAAATTCCCGAAGGGGCTGAGATCTTAGTAGATTATGGTGAGCTATATTGGAGTTTAGACCATAGAAAACCTATAAAGGAAAACTAATGTTTTTTGTGCTTAATAATACGCCCTTTCGTCCTGATTGGAGAAAAGTCACCTTGGACGAAGAAATCAAAAAAAGTTATGAAGAGGATCCATCAAAAGAAGACAATCCCAGTAAAGACAAGCGCGAGAAAAAGCAGTCGCTTTTTGATTTAGTCAAAAAGCCCAAGGAAACACTTTCTCCAGATTCTAGTCTAAAAAGCGCTTGGGAAATTTTAAAAAAATACAAATTTCAGCCACTACCTGTACTTTCTAAAGAAGGGAAGCTTTTGGGTCTTGTCACAGAAAACGATCTATTTCAATCCATGGCATCACACACTAAAAATACCATTTTAGTAAAAGATATCATGGATAAAAAGGTTCTTTGTGCAACTAAAGATGTTAAAATTGATGAGGTAACAAAGGTATTATTTGATGATAAAGTCAAACTACTTCCTATTTTAGATGAAAATTATCGACTCATTGGACTTATCACACGTGATGAAATTATCGATAAAATTGTGAAGGTATCCTCTAAATTCATCAAATAGTTATTTTAATGAAAAAAATAAATATCACATTGTTTCATTTAGTAAATAATTTGAATTAACGCCTATGGATTGCGATTTCAGTCCAGCTCGGACAATAGAAAAGCATCTAGATCTAAGAAAAGTTTATGCGAAGTATGTGAGTGGCTTAGATGAAATATTTCAAATACTTCTTGAAAGCTCAGGCCCTAGATACAAAACTGCTTGGCTAGCGTATTTATCCTGTCATTTGTTAGATTTGGATAGATTTTTAGAGGCGGTTTATGACATTTGCGTTTGCAACTTATAACAAAAATGCCATAGATATTTGTAGCTGTCTGATTCAAGAGAGGGTTGATGAATCTGGAATTAAGTTCAAATACTATACTCCAAAGATTCATAACGCTTCCTTTTGTTTCCCCCAGTATGTTATTAACTTGCTAGATCAGTAACCGAAATATTTAGGAGGAAACGATGAAAAGAAATTTTAAAGCGTATTTAGGATGGGCTGTTTTTACACTATTTGGTACACTTGGATCTTTGAATGCAACGGAGATGGAAAAAACGATGAGTAATAAACCAGTTGTTGTCCTAGAAACAACCCAAGGAAATATTGAAATCACTCTGATGAAAGATGTAGCGCCAAAAGCGTGTGAAAATTTTATGGAGCTTGTTAAGAAAAATTACTACAATGGAATCATTTTTCATAGAGTAATTAAGGGCTTTATGATCCAGGGCGGAGATCCAACAGGTACAGGTCGCGGAGGAGAATCTCATTTTGGAAATCCCTTTGAAGATGAATGCGTTGAGCATGTATCTTTTGATAAAAAGGGTCTTCTTGCTATGGCAAATAGTGGCCCACATACCAATGGTTCTCAGTTCTTTATTACAACTGAAAAAACACCTTGGCTTCATGGAAAACATACTATCTTTGGTGAAATTACAAGTGGATATGATGTTGCTGAAAAAATTGAGAATACTAAGACTGGCGCAATGGATAAACCTATTGAAGAACAACAAATTATTAAAGCTTATATTAAATCAGAGTAGCTTTAAAAATTATAACAGTCGGGTTTTCGGCTTTCGAAAACCCGCATGTCTTTTCTTACTTTATCTACAAATGAAAGATCCACATCACCTATAACAAATTCTTCTTGCTCACTTGCGAGTGTTGTAATATTTCCTAGTGGATCTATAATGCATGAACTTCCAAAAAACTCTACTTCGCTTCCTTTCATATCTTGAGATTTACCTGCTTGATTACAACAGACTATATACATCTGGTTTTCGATTGCCCGCGCTTTTAAAAGTGTGAGTAATAATTCCTTTCGGGGATTCGGTACTGCAGATACACAAAAGGTCAGAGGTACTTGTTTGATGCCATAGGCTCTATAAACTTCTGGAAATCGGATATCATAACATATTGATAATCCCACTTCTCCGAAGGGAAGATTCGCTGTTTGTAAATGGGTGCCATGATCCAAGTATTTGTCCTCACCCAGTGGATAAAAAAGATGTATTTTGTCATATGTTGCGGCTATTTTGCCATCTGGTAAAATAACAAATAACCGATTGAAAAGCTTATTTTTCTCTGGGTAAAGAGTCGATCCAACAAGGGTAATTTGATGTTGCTTAGCAAGTTTACAGAGAGTGTCGATACAACTTTTGATCTCTTGAAGACTATTTTCGTTCTGATCGAATTGTAATCCCGTTAAAAACATCTCAGGAAAAACAATCAGATCTGATTTTTCCCTTTTTGCACTTAGAATGTATTTTTCATCTTTTTGT
>JAJFMG010000200.1 GCA_021772295.1 Chlamydiota bacterium
AGAAGTGCTGCTGCTTGGATATATTCGTCTAAAATTTCTTTTTGATAGTTTTCTTCTAATCGTTGCTCTTCTTTATTAGCAGCAGCTTTTACCACATCTAAGATTTCTTGCTTTTCTTCACAAACCTCTTCCGCTTCACCAATTTCTTCCAAATTGGATTCTTTAGAGTATTTGACAAGAATTTCGTCAAGATTTGCCTCTAAATAGTATAAAATTGCTGCTATATGCTGACAATCGTAGTTATAGGGACAATCGCAGTTGGAATCGATCGTTTCACATTCAAGTCGATCAATTTCTATTTCTATTTCATAGGTATTTTCGTATTGCCCAAGAACTTGAGCTGAAATCCGAAGCGCTTTAGTGTCTAAATCAAGAATTTTTGCTGAAACAACTTTGTTTCCATCATATAAACTCTTCCCTTCTTTTAAGATATTTGCTGAAAAATCTTGCTTCAATTTTCTTAAATTTAACATTTTTTAGATTCTTTCCTTATTTTTATACGCCTCGTCAAAGGACTAGCTTTTACATTTTTTTTTTTACGACTTCAACGAAAAACTTCCAAAGAGAGTTTTTTTTTTCATTTTGTCTATCAAAATACTTCAGAGCTGGCTAAAAAGTTCCTTTTAAATCCTTGTAAAAAAAGATACCAAACCCCATAATTTACCAATTAAGTCTGCGGGTGTAGCTCAGTGGTAGAGCATCACGTTGCCAACGTGAGGGTCGTGAGTTCGAATCTCATCACCCGCTTTCTTATTCCTAGATAAATCTGGCTCCATAAAATCAAATTCACGAGGAAAATCAATGAGTGATACAGAAGCTAAAAAAGACACTTTTGAAAACGACAAAGTCACCTTATCTGTAACTCGAGAAGCAAACTGCCAAGTTGAATTTGATGTAAAAGCTACTAAAGAACTCGCAATCAAAGGTCAAAAAGAAGCTCTAAAAGAAGTAGCTAAAAATGTATCTCTCCCCGGATTTAGAAAAGGGAAAGCGCCAGACCCCCTTCTTCTTAAAACATACCCGAACCAAGTTAAAGAAAAAGCGCAAAAAAAATTCGCTGATCTTGTGTTTATGGAATGCATGCAACTCACTAAAATTCCCGTTCTTCGAAGTGGTAATCAAATCACTTTCAATATGAAAAACTATCAATTAAATGACACATCAGAAATGACATTTTCATTTGAATCTGAGCCCAATGTTCCATCTGTTGACGCCTCAATTCTAGACCTCAAGCAACCAAAAAAAGACGAGATCACGGAAGAAACGCTCAATGATTCTATAAAAAATATGCAAATGTATTTTGCTAAGTGGGAAGAGATCAAAGACAAGGCGATTGAGTCTGGTGATTTTGTAACACTTAATGCAGATGTATTAGAAAATGATAAATACGTTAATGCTTTTCAAAATACCCGATTTGAAGCAACCGAAGAAAAAATGGCAAAGTGGATGCTCGATCTTGTTCTAGGTCACAAGGCTGGAGAGTCCTTAGAAGGCATCAGCAAACCAGATAAAGATGCCACAGAAGAAGACAAAAAGAAGTTTGAAGAAAAGAGTGTAAAACTACATATTACCAAAATAGAGAAATGCATTCTTCCAGAGCTTGATGATAAACTTGCTGAACAAATGGGCGCTAAAAATGTAGAAGAGCTTAAGAAAAAATTAAAAGATCTTCTTATTAAACAAGCAGATGAAAAAGTGCAAAAAGAGCTTCGCGAGCAAGTAAACGATGAACTTATTAAACATTTCAGCTTTGATCTACCTAAGTCTCTTTTAGGAAAAGAGACTGCCTATCGGCTCTCTCAACATCTTAAAGAGACAAATGGAGAGAAAGCCTTTGAAAAACTCGACAATGAAGAAAAACATAAAATTGTGACGCCAATCGAAAAGCAGGCGAAAGAGTCTTTAATCCTCTACTACCTTTCTTCTAAAGTTTTATTTGATTCAAAAATCCAAATAAAACCTTCAGAGATTGAAGATGCTATGCACAATCCTCTTGAGGCGCTATATGGTGATCAAAATCCATCTTATTCATCAAAAAGTAAATCCCAAGAGCAAAGAGCCCTTGCAACCTCAAGACTGATGCTTACCAAGGCTCAAGACCACTTGATTAAACAAGTTATTGAAAAGAAGTAAACTCTTTTAAAAACGCTTGACCTAGCACAGATTTTGCGATTATAAGAAGTGATTTCTTAAGGTATAAAAAATAAAGGGTTTCCCATGTACTTAACGCCATATGTTATTGAAGATACAGGACGCGGAGAGCGTTCGATGGATATTTATTCCAGACTTCTTAAAGATAGAATTGTTATTATCGGATCGCAAATTGATGATCAAGTTGCAAATAGCATTATCGCACAGCTCATCTTCTTAAGAGCGGAAGACCCAAAAAAGGATATCAACATCTACATCAATTCCCCAGGTGGAGTTGTATCTGCTGGACTTGCAATCTACGACACAATGCGATTCCTGGGTCTTGATATTAACACGTATTGTTTAGGTCAAGCTGCATCAATGGCAGCGCTACTTTTATCTGCTGGCACAAAAGGCAAACGCTTTGCTCTTCCTCACTCTCGAATCATGCTTCACCAACCTCTTGGAGGCGTTGGAGGAACATCTGCTGATATTTATATCCAAGCGCAAGAAATTTTGGAGCTAAAAAAGATCCTAGCAACTATCTTAGCTGAAAATACTGGCCAGTCACTTGAGAAAATATTAGAAGATTGTGAAAGAGATTTCTACATGAGCTCTAAAGCTGCAGCCGAATATGGCGTTATTGATAAAGTTGTTGAAACCGCAAAGCCCAAGAGTGCATAAAAAAAATGGTAGATAAGAAAAAATCAACAAGTAGTGAACCCACCTGCTCCTTTTGTGGAAGAACAGAAGAGTCCGTGGAAAAACTGGTTTCAGGGCCTAACGCTTTTATCTGCGATAAATGCGTTAAACTTTGTATGGATATTGTTGACAAAAAAGTTGTGCAACATGAACTCAAACTCCTAAAGCCCAAAGAAATCACAGAAAAACTTGATGATTATATTATTGGTCAAGACGTAGCTAAAAAAACAATCGCTGTAGCCGTCTATAATCATTACAAAAGAATTCGCTCCTTATCGCAAGAATCAAGCATTGAGTATAGTAAATCGAATGTACTCCTTTTAGGACCTACAGGTTCTGGTAAAACACTCATTGCAAGCACTCTTGCAAAAGTGCTTGATGTTCCCTTTGCAATTGCGGATGCAACAACACTTACGGAAGCTGGGTACGTTGGTGAAGATGTCGAGAACATTATCCTTCGTCTTGTACAAAATGCCGACTACGATGTATCTCGCGCCGAGCAAGGTATCATCTATGTAGATGAAATAGATAAAGTTCGAAAAACCACAGGTAACGTTTCTATTACAAGAGATGTATCTGGTGAAGGTGTGCAGCAATCTCTACTTAAAATTGTGGAAGGAACTGTCGCTAATGTCCCCCCTAAAGGCGGCAGAAAACATCCCAATCAAGAATATATCAAAGTAAATACAAAAAACATTCTCTTTATTGTTGGCGGAGCATTTGTAAACTTGGATAAAATTATTTCCAAACGACTTGGAAAAGGTGTTATTGGTTTTGGTACATCGCAAAAAAAAGCAATGCAAGCAGAAGAGATGAATTATCTTCTTTCTCAAGTACAAACAGAAGATCTCGTTCAATTTGGACTTATCCCTGAATTTGTAGGGAGATTTAATAGCATTGCAAACTGTAATGAACTAAGACTTGAAGATCTTGTTGAGATCCTTGAAAAACCTAAAAATGCTATTATCAAACAATATCAGATGCTCTTTGAAGAAGATGGTGTGAAGCTTACTTTTACAAATGAGGCCTTACTCGCAATCGCTGAAAAAGCCAAGAAATCAGAGACAGGAGCCCGAGCTCTTCGTATGATTGTGGAACAACTTCTTATCGACTTGATGTATGAAATTCCATCTGAGTCTTCCATTCAAGAAGTTGTGATCGAAGAGGAAACTGTTAGAGAAAATAAATCCGCAAAACTGATTCATAAAAAATAGCCAATACAACTATATTGTGCGCTCATAATTTCACGGAGCGCATCATGTTTAGGTTACTTGTAGTAGGTTTGTTTTTACAACTCTCCCTTTTTTCAGACACGCAGTTTAGAATCAAACCGCAAGGACATCTTACCTTTGTATTTAAAAATAACAGCTATTTAAAATACTCCAATGCATTCCATAATTTTCAAATCAGCTACTCTGATAATTCAAGCAAATCAATTATATCCAACAAACATCATGCATACTTAGGTGCTAAGTATGCAATTGAGTATGGTGACAATCCATCTGTATTAGCAAGAGAGAGTAATTCATCAAGAAGAGATTTTGCAAACATATATGTATCTGATAGTAATGGGATGCAAATTGGTTCATTTGAGGGAATTTATCAACATAAATACCCAGCAAAATTCTTATTTCATAATCATAAAGGTAAAGAAATTGCCACTGCTATTTTTGATAAATCAAAAACAAAAATAACCTTTTATGATGCTAGTTCTTCTGAAGAAATTGGATCCATGCAAAAATCTTTTAGAAGAAATTTTGACAAAAAAAATCAAAATACATCACACGTTGATTATATCTATCAATACCCAATACACACATCAAATGGGGAACATATCTATGTTCCTCCTAAAGCTCAAATCACAAATTATGATTATAGAAATTGCTACGTAGACAATGGACTTATCTATTACTGGGACGTAGATTTACAAGGAGATTTAATTCCTAATGAACTGCTTTGGTGTTTTGCAACTTTTGTTGCAGACAGATACCCACTCTCATCTCTTTTTCCAATTAATCAAACTCTCAAACCATTAGATAAATCCATTTCATTTTCAGTAATCCCACAAGGGTACTGCTCAATAACGCAAGAAAGAACTGCTAGTCAAATCTATCTTAAAAGTTCTCGCTTTGACTCAATGACGCTGCAACATGGAAAGAGCGCCACCCCTGTTGACCTAACCTCTTCCTACCTTCGAACTGCGTATAAAGTTACAACACCAAGCAATAAACTTGAGGCTATTGCACGCTTTTTTTCAATGGGAACGCTCTTTAATAGCTTAAAGACATTGGATATCTATCAAAATGGCGAGTATTTTGGACAAATTGCGGGTGCATATTCAATCGATCAAGACTCCCCTTTCCCAAATCCAAGTGCAGAGTTTTATATCTATGACAAACAAGGAAATCTTGTTTGTAAAGCCTATCTCAATGCGCTTTATAATAAAGTTATCCTCCTCGACCAAAACGGCCACGATTTAGGACTAATCAAAAAAACATGTACTCGAGATGCTAAACAAGTTGATTATTCCTGGGATGCTAAGATAGAAAATACTTTCCGGCATAAAAGCTTGCTATACTTTTTGACAATTTTTCTTTGTGACACCTATCACTCTTCCTAGGTAGTATTGATCAAAGTCGCTACATTCATTTAAACGCAAAAAACCCACCCCATATTTCTATGGAGTGGGTTTTATTTGATTAATTAAGATCTATCGATCAAAATTTTATTATCCAGCTGTTTCACATTCATTTACTGAATAATAAGCTGAGGAATAACCATCATCGATTTCTGAGTCTGAAATATTTGAATTCGTATCCAGATTTGAGGAACACTCCGAATTACCATTATTTCTTTCTTCTGGATCGTTCAACCACAGTTCAACCTTTTTTTTTGCGTTTTCTGAACGTTGTTCTTCATAATCGTCTGCTTCTTTCAAGGGCGGAGAAGTATTTATTATCCCCCCTGAACCTGATTCACGCACAGATTCATCTGCTGACGCATACACCGAACCCTTATCTCTATCAATTAGTTCTGTCGATCCACGTGAATTACATTCTAAATCATCTGCTGACTCATACACTAAATTCTCACTACTTGATTCTGTCTGTGACATATCAGTCTCTTCAAAGTGTATTCGAAAACCATCAGGTCCTCCATGATGGTTTGTAGTAGGCGTATTTCCAGTAGCAGGGATAACTTCTGCTGCATAATCATTTATTTTTGTCCACACTGTACCTGAATCACTTTCAAAGTCATCGGCTGACTCATACACTAAATTCTCACTACTTGATTCTATCCGTGACATATCAGTCTCTTCAAAGTGTATTCGAAAACCATCAGGTCCTCCATTATGATTTGTAGTGGACGTATTTTCGGTAGCACGGATAACGTCGAATTCTGCTGCATAACTTCTCAAAGCAGCCATTACAGATTGATTGATAGCTTGTTGCATTCCATCTACTTTGACAAGCCTATTTGAAGTGATTGGATCTTCATTAAAAACTCTTATAAACACATCATTTGGAGCTAGGTTATATCTTTCTGCAAATACGTCATCAAAATTTGATTTCACATGAAATCGATAAAATTTTCGATTTCCATTTCTAAACGCATCGTAGTCTTCATCTTTCATTCCTTGCACATGTTTTGAAATGGCCTCCAACATCACAAAAGCAACTTCTTGCGTCTTTGCTCGAACAAAAAGAGGTATTTCCCGCTCATCAACTTTGATTGTTACCTGATATTTG
>JAJFMG010000003.1 GCA_021772295.1 Chlamydiota bacterium
AGAAGTGCCCAGTGGAAAATACTTTGATATAGCAAAAGAAAAAATAGACATTGAAAATGAGCTTATATATTCAAATTTACAAAAGTTTGATTTAGATTCTTCTCAGATTTTTACATTATCGTTAAGCAATTCTTGTGAGAGCGTCTCCATTATTTCTCCAAATCATTATCTGATGCCAGCTATGCATGTTCCCTTAAGCAGCGGTGAAACCGCTATTATTGAAGGACGCCTTACGTGTGTAACTTCTAAAGGACTTTTTACCTATCAGAAAGGAGGGATAGATGCTGCGATGCAAAATCTACCTGCTTATTTGATATATTTAAACTTGAAAAATTCCCCCATTGATATTGAACCTAGTATGATTTTTTTAAAGGATGGTAAATGTAAAACAATTGCAATAGATAATCCTCAACAGCAGCTGCAGAAATATTTGGAATATTATCTTTTAGCCAAATCAAATCCTTCACCTTTTTATCCAAGTTTTGCAAAGTGCTTTTTTCAAGAGGATGAAAAAGACTTAAAAAAAGTGATGAAACAGGTGCTCACACAGTCATCGTTTTCACTAACTGATCCCTATGTAAAGCTCGCCTTTTCACCAAGCTACGATTCAAAGATGATTTATCAAATCTGGTCTCCCTATCTTAAAAATTCGATTGGAGCTGTGATTCAAAAGGTGTTTGCATGAAGAGATTCAATTGTTTAGATCCAAATATGCCTATCTGTGGGAAGTTTTTTTTAGAGGCATCTGCGGGTACTGGAAAAACCTTTGCCATTGAGCATTTGTTTACGCGGTTTTTACTGCAAGAAGAACCTTTCCAGGTTAAAGAAATTTTAATCGTTACATTTACCAATGCAGCTATTTCTGATTTGAAAGGACGTATCAGAGTCAATTTAGAAAATGCTATTATTGCTTTGCAGGCAAAAGATATCAAAGCAGTTGATTATCTGCGTTGTATTATTAAGCAAGATTTGCAAGATCAGATGCTTCTTCGCTTGCAGAAAGCTCTAGTTGATATCGAATCTGCGCAAATTTTTACAATCCATAGCTTTTGTCAAAGAATGCTTCTTGAATTTGCTTTCGAGGCAAAACTTGGGTTTACAAGCGCCCCATTAGAAGAGCGAAAACATCTTTCCATTTTAAAAGAAGAAGTCATTCGTTTTTTTCGCTCTACTGATATTCACACTCTTCTTTCCCAAAATCAATTAACGCTATTTTTCCAAGGTTATAAACAAGAGTTTGATCTTGCATTGCAAGGAATTATTTCTTTATTGGAAAAAGAAGGAACATACAGAGGTTGTAGACCTTTCACAGAGAATTACTCTCTAATTGTAAAAGAGTTTGAAAATGTCTTGGGCCAAGTTTTGTTTCAAAAAGAGTCTTTTATTGCAGATGTCTATCAACTAGCGCAGCATCACCAAAAGATATGCAGCAGAGACAAAAGGCCAAAGGATGTTTATGCTAAGCAAATTGAACTCATCGCCTCCTGTTTAGAAAAAAAATCGATTTCAGAAAGTGATCTAAATACACTTATTTCTAAAGACCCTTTTGTTTTTTCTCTGTTTATAGAAGGCAATCAAAAAAAATCTTTTCCGAGCGATCTATATGACAAGCTCCGTTACAAAGTATTAATTCAAGAGATACAAAAAAGATTTAGCCCTATCTTTGAGAGGATGTCATCTTTTGAATTAATTGCTCTTGAGATCGCAAGTTATGTAGAGCAAAATGTAAAAAAAAGACTGCAAGAAGAAGAGATTACCCCACCAGATCTAATCCTTATTAAAATGCAAACTGCTCTAAAGCAGCATGCCTTTAGAAAGGGTATTGTTGCTAAATATAGAGCTGTAATCATTGATGAATTTCAAGATACAGATCCCATTCAATGGGATATTTTCAAACAACTGTTTATCGATGAAAAAAATGTGGATGCATTTTATCTAGTGGGGGATCCCAAGCAATCTATCTATTCTTTTCGAAATGCAGATATTTTTACTTACCAACAAGCGCTGGAAACCCTAGGTAAAGAGAACAGATATTTTTTAGATGTAAATTATAGATCAAGCCCAGGTCTTTTACATGCTTTAAACGCGCTGTTTTCTCATGACAATCTTGGCAAATGGCTCTCTTTTAAAGAGCTCAATATTGACTATCACAAAGTAGAAGTAGGTAAAAAAGAAATCTCTTTTGAAAAAAATGCGGTGCATTTTTTTCTTGGGAAAGGGCCTGGTTTATTAAAAAGCTCCGCAGATTACAAGTTACTAGAAGAGCAAGTATGGTTTCCACGCATTGCCTCAGAGTTGACTTCTTTGTCAAAAGAAGGAAAGAATCTCAGTGATATTGCGATTTTGATCAAAGATCGCTTTCAAGGGCAGCGTTTGAGACATTACTTCGATAAAAATTCCATAGCAGCGCAATATCAAGAGGATAAATTTATTACTGAAACGGAAGCATTTTCATTTTTGCAAATTGCTCTTTTAGCAACATATCAACCAAAAAAACTATCTACTCTTAAACAAGTCCTGATACACTCCTTTATTGGGATGAAAAGCCAAGACCTTTTAGAAAGCCGTGAAACTCTATTCCAAAAAGAGATCCGTATTTTTTTCTCTCTTCGAGCGATTTTGTTTGAAGATGGAATTATCGCTTTTTTACATCGATTATTTGATATAAAACTCCATGGGAATAAAACATTACTAGAAAGGTTGCTCGGACAAGGTCGGAGTGATGACTATTCAGATTTGCTTGAAATTGCCACCTTAATGGAGATAGAAGGGAAATATTTTTCCCATGATTATCTAAAAGCTCTTACATCTCTTGAGCAAAAAGCAAAAGATAAAAATCCAGCCCTTAAGAGAAGATCAAATATGGAAAAAAAGGGCGTTAGAATTATGACGACCCACAAAAGCAAAGGATTAGAATTTGATGTAGTTTTTGCACTTGGAATGTCAACACCTAGCAATGCTAAAATGAAATTTATACAACACAGATCAAGAGAAATTACTAAATTTGATCCAAGAGAAGCTTTATCCAAAGAGCATAAAGATCATCTAGAAATGGAAATGCTACGACAGCTATATGTGGCATTTACAAGAGCCAAAGAAAAGCTCTATGCTTTTATTCCATTTGATTGTGAGGGGGCATTAAATATTGACTCTAACCTGAGAATTTCTCCAATAGAGCTCTTTTGCCAAAAGTGGCTGCAAAAGCAATCTTGCAATGCTACTCTTAGCTCCATTAAAGGTCTCTTAGGTGATTTACCATCAGATGAAACGGTTTCTTTCGAAGAAGTATTTTCTAATTTTTTTACTCCACAAACTTCGAGAGAGAATCAAAAAGTAGTATTAGAAAAATATTCAATCTCAGATTTTTCTTTTCCAAATTATTATAAGCATTCTTTTTCAAGTTTAAAAAAAGAGTCTAAAAGAGAGACTGATTTTTTGTTAGAGTCATCCATTCCAGCAGGAAAGGAAGTAGGAACGTTATTCCATAGTCTTTTTGAGCATATATTTTCAAATGATCATACGGACATGGTAAATGATGAAAATTTAGCCTTTTTCCTCGAAGAAAAACTGAGATTTACTCCCTTAGAGCTACATCAAGACTCAGTATTCGAAATCATGCAAAATGCTCTTGCAACACCCTTTTCAAATGAAATTCCTGCTCTTGCTCAGATTCCATCTGAGAATTTTTTTGTAGAAGGAGAGTTTTTTCTTTCAATGGATATTGATAGGCAAAATTTTCTGAAAGGGTTTATTGATTTAACTTTTATTTGGGAAAATAAAGTGTATCTTCTTGATTGGAAATCCAATTTTTTAGGTGAAAAAACAGCAGATTATTCTGAGGAAAACATTTTTCAAAATCTTGAGGATGCAGATTATCTCCTACAAGCTAAACTATATTTAGATGCTATGGAGAAATACTTAAGCCAATTTCCGAGTAGTAATTTAGAAATTGGGGGGATGTATTTTATCTATCTTCGAGGACTAGTTTTTGGCAAAGGTTGTTATTTTTTTTCTAGTGCAAGTGAGATTATTAGATGACGTATTCATTTATTGAACCAATCGATGTTTTTTTTTCAAAAACTCTGCTTGATAAGCAAGAAGAAAAAGGAAGTAATGTTTCCTTATTTCTGCAAATACTGATGGCTCTTTCTCGGCTCGGACATACTTGCGTACCAATAGATGAAAAAAAACTTTTTTCACTTATAAATGCCTTTGATACTTCGTTATCAAAAAGCAAGTTAGGTTCTGTTTTAACTGGTGCGAGGCAAATCTCAACAGAGATTTGCACTTTTGTAAAGACAAGCGAAGAAAATAATATTCTCCTGAAACCCCTTTGTTTTTTTGATGAGCATTATTATCTGCAAAAAAATTATGTCTTTGAGTCTATTTTTTGCAATCAGATCAAACGTAGACTACAGATAAAAGAAGACAGTTCTATTGATTTCTCTATAGTTGCAAGTTATTTGAAAACCATTGCAGGCAAAATTAAATCAGAGCAAGCTTCTGCTATTGAAAAAACGTTGCAAACAAAGTTTTCCCTACTTGAGGGGGGGCCTGGTACAGGTAAAACGTATTTGGCTGCATTTTTGATTCAAACCTATTTTGCATCTGCTTTAAATTCTGATAAGAAAAAAGTTCTTCTAGCAGCTCCAACTGGAAAAGCTGCTTCTCATTTATTGCAGAAGATTCAGACAAATGTTGATTCTAAATATCATAATCAAATTCTATCAGGAACCCTGCATAGCCTTCTGCAAATTCGAGAGGGTAAAAATCCTCTAACGGAGAATCTTATTCTAGATGCTGATTTTATAATCGTTGATGAAAGTTCAATGCTTGATTTAGCTCTATTTA
>JAJFMG010000021.1 GCA_021772295.1 Chlamydiota bacterium
CACTAACTGAGATTGTAGAAAGAGAATGCGAAAAAGCAATTGAGAATGCGACTAAAGATCGTAGAAAAACTGTCATGGACAGAGACTTTAGAAGCGGCGAGTAATTCGCTTCTTACTTTCTCTCACATTCGGTTTTTTCTATATAAGATTTCCAATGTGAGAGAAAAACTGCAGTAGCTGATGAAACATTCAGTGAATCAATGATACCATTCATCGGAATCATCACCTTTTTATCCATCTGTTTTGAAAGAAGATCTCTTACACCTTTTTCTTCTGAACCTAGAAGCAGTAGCGTCTTTTTTGAAAACTGACAGGTGTAAATAGATTCTGCACCTTCCTTTAACTCACAGGATACAGCCTCATAACCATATTCTTTTGCTTTTTTAATAGACTCCACCAAATTAGATACAAGTGACACATCCATCAGCTCTGACGCGCCAACAGACACTTTTGTAACAACTGGTGTAATCGATGCGCCCCTATTTTTAGACCAAATTACACAGGAAGCTCCCAAACAATAAGCAGAACGTAAAATAGCCCCCAAGTTTTGCGGATCAAAAATGGTATCAAGAGCAATAATCAAACTATTTTCTTTTTGATCTTCTCTTTCTAAAACATCATTAAAACTCAACGGGGGTCTTTTTTTTACTTTTGCAACAAAGCCTTGATGAGACTCTGATTCAACAAGTCTATAAAGATGATCCTTTTGGATAAAATCTACATTGATATCATGGTGTTTAAGTGTATCTAACAAAGAATCCTGTTTACAGGTAGTAAATACTTTAATAATTTGAGAAGAGTCCTCTTTGCACATGGCGCGAATCGTATTTTTTCCCATGATAAAATAATAAGGTTTCAAGTCCTTTTGATTTAAGTCTTGCTTTTTACCCTTTCTAAAATCTCTTTTTTCTCTTATGGCCATCTTTGAAAACTCTTATAATTAGATTTATATAGAAAATAAATTATTCTATTGCTATTTCTGGATAGTATCATAGCAGCTAGGAATTTGTTTTGAAACGGATATTATTTTCGATTCCATTTCTTTTTATTACGCCACTTTTAGCCTACGTTGTAAACCCTCCTGTTGAAAAAAAAACTACTAGTTTTAACAGAGGAACGTTTATTACAGAGGCTCAGTTTCTTTACTTTCGATCTTTTGAAAAAGGGCTCGCACTGACTAACTCTTCTAAACCAATTAGCGCTGCAACAGATTTTACAAGGGGATCTCTAAAAAACCCAAAATTCTATTTTCAGCCAGGTTTCAAAATTAGCCTTGGATATGAATTTAATAATCCTTGGAAAATCGAGGCTAGTTATCTACGTTTGCATCAAAGAGCCAACAGGTCAAATAATCTCCCACAAGGATCTGGAAACTTCCCCATCTGGTCATTTGGTGACATGATTACAAAAAACTCTTTCATCACAAGCTCAAAGATGGGCTGGAAACTTGCTTTGAATCGCATCGATCTTTTAGCAAGTTACCCTCTCTCTTTTCCACCGTGGGTTACACTCACTCCCATCTTTGGCATAGAAAATGCCTTTATAGATCAAAACATGAACTACAATTACCAAGGTGGTATATTTCCAAATAGCAAATCCAAAACGTCCATGATCAATAACTATTTTGGAATAGGGCCAAAAATAGGCATTATCCCCTCCTTCACGTTTGGAAGAGGCGTTTCATTAGTTGGCAGAGCAACTGCCAGCTATTACATGGGAAAGTTCTATATTCACCAAAAACAAAAATATATTTCTGACACTGTTTTCTCCAAAGATAGTTCGTATTTTCAAGGAAGATGGAATACGGACCTAGGCATATATTTAAACTATCAAACTAATCCACTCACAAACAAAATTGTATTCTCCGCAAGTGGTGGATATGAATACTTTGTATTTTTTAACCAATATCAATTACAAAGAGGCTCCATCCATTTTTTCTCCGATAATCATAATCTAAAGGTATATGGATGGAACCTCAAACTAAAGGTAGAATTCTAATGGTAGAGCATCATAAACATCCCTGGAAAGCACGATTCATTATAGCAATGATCATGCTAATCTTATCCTTCATCGGACTCATATATTCACAAGTATCCAAAGATGGGTCATGGAATTACTGGCGATTTATGGCACCTATATTTGCCATTTTATGTCTCTTTCTTAGCTGGTACCTGCGAAGAAAAAAACATAGCTTTACCCTAGTTAAAGCCTACCATGAAATTCTACACTGGGTGGGCCTACTTGTTGCGGTCTATCTTGTATCGTATTTTGTAAACATAGGTATCCTTGGGAGATTTGAAGCAAGTTTGCAAGTCATTACGCTTCTAGCTTTAACCACCTTTTTAGCAGGTGTATATATTGAGTTTACCTTCATACCTCTTGGACTTCTACTAGGCGCCTTTGCTGCAAGCGCTGCTTTTGTATCTGTATATCTCTATGCAATTATGGTTCCCCTGACAATCGTTGTTGCAGGTGTTCTTTTTTTTCTTTCTAAAAGAAAGCATAAAAAGAAACCCATTACTACAAAGCCAGAAGAGGAAAAACATCCTACTGAAGAGTAAATAGCACTTTAAATCAAACTACATACAAAACTTAAACATATTAACCCATTATGGAAGGATCAATTACTTATGAAAAAATATTTAGGAATACTTTCTATCTGTTTATCTTGCGTAACTTTTGCAGATGATAAAACAACATCTACTTATACTTACCAGAGTGAAACAGGTGGAAAAGTCACCAAAACTCATTGGACTGTGACAACAGATGGTGATAAAATGGAGGCCATCGGAAAAAGCGACGATGATGATAATACAACCATTAACTATGGTAGTAATTTGCCTTTGAACTTTAAAGAAGTAAAAAAAGACTCTACTTTTGAAGTAAAGTATCACAGCGGTGGAATCGCAGCGACACTTTTACAAGGTGATCAATCTCAAGAAAAACATTACTCCCTTAATACTAATTGGATCCAAGAATTTAATTTTCCACTAAGAGAGTTTATTCTTGGGAAGCAAAATTCCTACAGATTTTGTATTGTCAGCCCAAAAGATTTGAGCCTCAACCAAATGCAAGCGCAAAAAAAGGGCCTACAAAATGTTGAAGTGATGGGTAAAACAATGGAAGCTCTTTTTGTAGATATTTCTCTTACTGGATTTAAAAGTATGTTTTGGAGCGCAAAAACCTGGTTTGACCCAAAAACGGGCGATCTTTTGATCTATAAAGCCAATGAGGGACCAGGTACACCCCTTACTACTCAAACTATCCTCGAAAGATCCGAGCCCAAAAAATCTTAAAAATTCTTTTAACTATATCCCTTCGCGAGAAGGGATATAGTTTCAATTAATTGCATTTTTTATTAAAAATAAACACAACACTTTAAAACTTGTGTTTTATTCGGGAGTAAAACATTATTGCTCTTTGAAATTAAAAGGAGTTTTATTATGTGTGCATCCATGGCTATATCATCCCCATCCCTTCAAAATTATATTGCAGATGAAAAGCAAAATGCCACAAGTTGTCTTGTAGCGCCTTTAGAATATTTAGGTGGAGTGCATAGGATGCTTCAACCAGAAGTTTCTGAAAATGATGGTCTTGTTTATACAACCTATCAATTTGCGATAAGAACTATTCCATATTTAGTGTTAAGCGTTGCAACAGTCTTTGCTCTAATACCAGCTATTATTAGTGTTTCGCTAGAAACATTTCCAGGGAGATATAATTCCAACGAAGAACAAGAAAAATTTAACATGGAAATATCTAGCAATGATATATCCATGCCGCGTGTAATCAAATATCATACTACTCATACTCTCCGACCTCTCTTGATCCAAGATTTCCTCCGAACTCGCGGCATTCAAAAACCTATTGATCGAGACCTCCTAAAGTATCGCAATAATAGGGATGATAGAGCTTTTCATAGAGCTCAAGAACTTGAACTTACAGAGCGTGTTCATAATACAATACCCAAAAATATTCGCCCAAGCAATGTTACAGTTACAATGACTCCTATGACTTTACATGAACAATTGATTTTTCCAGAACAATCTAATATCAGAATTTATTTAACCCAATCAATTTGGGATAAAATTTCTTGG
>JAJFMG010000201.1 GCA_021772295.1 Chlamydiota bacterium
AAAACTAAGTACTCGCGTTCTTGACTTAGCGGCTCCAATTGGTATGGGGCAAAGAGCACTTATTGTAGCCCCACCAAAAACAGGCAAAACAATCTTAATGCAAGATATTGCAAACGCTATTGCTCAAAATCATCCTGAAGCAATATTAATTGTTCTTCTTATCGATGAGCGTCCTGAAGAAGTAACCGACATGGTTAGAATGGTAAAAGGAGAAGTGGTATCTTCTACTTTTGATGAGCCCCCAGAGCGTCATACACAAGTTGCAGAAATGGCCATTCAAAAGGCTCGCTGCTTAGTTGAGTATGGACACGATGTTATTATCCTTTTAGACTCACTTACAAGGCTTGCAAGGGCTTATAACACAGTGCAGCCCCATTCTGGTAAGATATTAACAGGTGGTGTAGATGCAAATGCCCTCCACAAGCCCAAGAGATTCTTTGGAGCTGCTCGAAATATCGAACATGGTGGTTCCTTAACTATTATTGCAACAGCTCTAATTGACACTGGATCGCGAATGGATGAAGTGATTTATGAAGAGTTTAAAGGAACAGGAAATATGGAACTTGTTCTCGACAGAAGGCTCGCAGAGAGAAGAACATTTCCAGCTATTGATATTATCAAAAGTGGAACAAGAAAAGAAGAGTTGCTTTATCACCCTCAAGAACTCGAACAGGTATATAAACTCAGGCAGGCACTTGCGGATTTAACACCACAAGATGCTATGAAAATGCTGCTTGCAAGACTTCGTAAAACAAGTAGCAACGCAGAGTTTTTGCTCTCCATGAAAGATTAATCTCTTTTTTGTTTTCATAATTTCAGATTTTAAGTAGGTTCCAAATTTACAGGAGCCTACTTTTATGCAAAATAATAATATATTAATTATTACTTCCTCCGGTGGTAATGGACATATTCAGACTGCAAATGCAATTGCAGCAAATATCATAGAGAGTAAATCCGATGCTAATGTGATCTTTAAAGATCTTGTCTTTGACTGGATTGGCAAAATGATAGGCTCAGTTATTCTAACACGGTTTTGGAATGGCGCTCAAAGAAACGGCAGGCCCTTATTCCGTAAGATATTCGCATCTCTACGACCTGTCGCTGACATATTTTGCTTTCTTCCTGTCTTTTTTCATGCGTATTTTACATTAAAAAAAAACAACATCGAACGTGTAATCGATTGCCAACCTACGTGTACGCTTGCTATTATTAAAGCAATCAAAGTGTATAACAAAGTCCATTGTAAACATTTGATTTTAGAAAAAATGGCAATGGAGCTACCTACTCTTTCTACAAGGTACTTTTTTTCCTCTATTAAACAACTTTCTAAAAGCGACCTTAAAGTTTTTAAACTCTACAGTACAAAACCACTCCTAGAAATTGATGATACAGAGGATGCCTTTTGGAAGCGCCTTACCAATCTACGAAGAAGGGATATCATCTATAGCGCTCTTCCCATTAGAAAAGCTTTTTCTAGTTTGATTGGCGTATGTCCAGAGGGAGAGATTCCAGTTTATTTAAAAACCTCTTCTTTGGCTGAAAAAAACTATTTAGAGGATCTGTTATCGCTGCAAAATATCCCTTTTGTAAATGAGCTGAAACAAATAGAGTTAGAACTTCCAAGTAGAGCTCAAATCATTACAATAGTCCTAAGCTCAGAGCCCTGTGAAAGAGCAGGTCTGGAATATTTAAAGCAGATCATTTCTATGCAGAAAGGTCATGAAAACACATACATATTTGTCTATTGCGGTGACTTTGTCAAATCTAAATCCTTCTTTGTAAATGTAGCAAATCTATGTAAATCGTGTATGAATCAAAGGATAAAAATTGTCCCCATGTCTTTCCAAGAAGATCTTGTAATAGCAACACTTTATCATAGATCTGATCAAACCATTACATGCTCTGGTGGAGCAACTTCCATGGAACTTGTTTCGATGAGTAATGGACAAATTTTTATCCATTCTAACTGTAGAAAAAACACAACAGTGATTGAAAAGTTATTCCAAGGTATGCCCTCTTGGGAAGCTGGAAATGCTAAATATTTAATGCAAAAAAAAGGAGCCATTGTTACGACTCCTTTTTCCTATCCAATCTTTAGCAAACAAATTAGGGAATCAAATGAACAACAAGTCCGACCCAATCCTTCCTTAGAATATAATGATTAACCGTTTGCATATTTGCGCCCGTTACTTCACAAAAACCTGCAATATAGGGAACCAAGTTATTATTCTTTGATTCTGCTTCCATTTTTCTAGAAAACCCTCCAATGAAATTACTCCATTTGAAACGGCTTCTTTTGATTTCTCTCATATGACTTGCAAGTTTTGGATGAGAAAAGATATGGCCGATAAAGCGCATTGGATGCACGTGCTCAACTCGATCACCCGCTTTTTCTAATTCTTTTTTCATAAGAAGTAATCGGTATAGGGCATGTTCACCCATCGATTTAATAATCTTATTGGTATTAGCAACATCAGATTTAGAAAAATCAAGAGAATAATACCGATTCATCTCATCTGATGTAGCGCATTTTAATACATTCACTTGAAAGCTGTTTTGTACAGCGTGGTGGATGGGAAGTGATCCTTTTTTAACACTTGTTAATTTATCCCTTTGCAAAAACTCTTGGAATTCATCGTAGTGAATCAATGCAACATCTTTCACATCAGAAAGAGATTTTTTTAAGTGAAAAAACTCTTCTTTCGATGGACCATATTGCTCCAAATTCTCGATTGCAAAAATCGCTCCTTCATAAATCGCGTCAGGTGTAACAGCAGAATCAGCTTCAAGTCGATCAGAAATCAGTTTTACAAGCATTTTTTGCATCACTTTTTTCTTTGCCATGTCCACAGGGAAACAAATTTCCAATTGACTTATGGCAGCATCAAAATGCTCTGATCCAAAAATCATCGAAGAAAACGAAAAGCACATTAATAAAAAAATATGTGGCGCTTTCATAGAACCTCCTAAATACTTTTTTCAAAGTCGACATTAAACATTGGCAGTGAAATCTACGCAACAGAAAAAATGCCGCTTTGCATAAACGCCTTTTCCATAAAAGCTTGATATTCTAAATTAAGGACTTAGTATAAAGGAAAATATCGATGCCAACTTTTAAAATCGCTGTCAACATTGTAGCAAAGCTGCAGAAAAAAGGTCATAAGGCCTATTTTGCAGGAGGGTGGGTTCGCGATTTTTTGATGGATCACCCCTCTGATGATATTGATATCGCAACTTCTGCATCCATTGAAGACATCGAATCCCTTTTTCCTAAAACGATCCCAGTCGGACGTCAATTTGGAATAATTGTTGTGGTTGAACAGGGGCACTCTTTTGAAGTGGCAACGTTTCGATCAGATCTAGAATATCAAGATGGTAGGCGACCCATTGGATTTACACCTGCAAGTGAAAAAGAAGATGTGCAAAGAAGGGACTTTACCATTAATGGAATGTTCTATGATCCCATCAATGAAAAACTCATCGACCATTTAGAGGGGAAAAAAGATCTCAAAAAAAAAATCATTAAAGCGATTGGAAATCCACAGCAAAGATTTACTGAAGATCGCCTTCGAATGATTCGAGCTATAAGATATAGCGCAAGATTTGATTTTGAAATCGAACCAAACACCTTTTCTTGTATTTTAAAACTAAGAGGTGACTTATTTCCATCAGTTGCAATCGAGAGAGTTTGGCAAGAAATTGTCAAAATGGAAAAGTATGTAAACTTTGAAAAAGCAATCCTACTACTATTTGATACAGGTTTGCTTCATGTTATTTTTCCAAGTTTTTCTCTCCAAAGAGAAATACTTGAAAAAAGGGTAGCATGTTTTTGTCATTTTCCAGAAAAAACCCCAACAGTTCTTTATATTTTAGAACTCTTTGAACCATTCTCTCTTGCAGAAAAAATCAATCTTTGTAAAAAGCTTAAACTGTCCAAAAAGGAACTTGGGCACTCAACTAATTACCACCAAATACAGTCCTTTTTTTATCAGTTCCAATCTGCGAGTTCCTTTGAAAAAGCGCATGTATTTGCAAATCCAGATTATTTTTTAAATCTATCTATTTTTTTAGCTAAACAAGCAGATCATGATAAATTAGGCCTTGCTGCAACACTTCACGTAGAATACGAGAAACATAAAACTGCTATTAATCGAATTATTCAGAAAAAACCAATCCTCACTTCAAAGGATCTTTTAGATGAGGGCATTGCTCCCGGTGAAAAAATGGGTCAACTTCTAAAAGAAGCAGAGAAAATTGCGATTAACAACAACCTCGTTGATAAGGAGGCAACACTTCAGATGTTAAAAGCCACGCCCTTTTGGAATAAATAATTAACCATCCATTTTAATCAGTAGCGTTGTAATATCATCAAATTGTGCCAAGCCATTTGTGAAATTATCAATGTCTTCATAGAGATTCAAAATCACATCTTTGGCATCCATTTCAAAGGAGTTATTTAATAGTTTCTCCAAACGCTTGTCTCCATACATTTCCATATGATCATTATGCGCTTCAACAACGCCGTCTGTAAAAAGAAGAAGAATATCTCCTCGTTCAAGAGTAACTTCATGCACTTTTACATCAGAAAATAGATCTGCTCCAAAAGCCATTAAATCAGACTGCAAGCGCTCTACTACTCCATTTTTTCTTCGTAACATAGGTGAATTATGACCACAGTTCACATAGCACAGTTTACGGGTAGTTTTATCAAATTGACCAACCCAACCTGTAACAAAACTCCCACTATCTTTTGTATCTGAGCAAAATAGATTATTTGTTTTTTTGATAAGGCTTGATAAACTTTTTTCAGTTTTTGAAAAAGCGCGAAGCATACTGCGAAGCGATAGTGAATATAGGCACGCAAATACACCTTTTCCAGCAGCATCTGCAATTGTAATTTGGAATTTTCGATCATCGATGGCAAACAGATCGTAGAAATCCCCCCCAACCTCTTTTGCGGGCCTACACCCTTTCCCTAAACTAAAACCCATATCCCGCGGAAAATCTTTGGGAAGTAATGACTCTTGGACACTGTGACCTAGCAAAAGCTCTTGCTTTAAGGTCTCTTTAGCCACTTTTTCCGCTTCAACTTCTTCCATATGATGCAGAAGAGATGCGATCATTTCATTGAAACGCTCTCCTAAAATATTAATCTCAAAACCCATCTTATCTTTTGTAAATTTTGCGCTTAAATCTCCATCACCAATTTGTCCCATCACGTAGGATAAATGCTTTAAAGGCTTTGCCATTCGCATGGTAATTAGATAAGCGCCGCCTCCCCCAAATATTACAATTAACCCAAGTAGAATAAACGTATGGTACAAATATTTTTGAAAATCTAAGAAATTTATCTTTTCAGGCAGATTAACAAGGAGTTGTAAATCACTGTCTTCTAGCGGTAATAGTGTTGCAATATAACTCTCGTCTAAGAAATCAAAGGTAAAGCCACTTTTGATTTCTTTAACGGGTTTTATTGCAATCAACTTTTCGTCTTGATTAGACACCTGATTACTTTTCAGAGTGCTTCCCACAAGACTTGTCTCATTCGAAGCTAAGATAAGCCCTTTGCTTGTAACAAGAGATGTTTGTACTTTGTAACCAAACTTTTGGCCTATATCGAGTTTATGCACTAAAGCCTTCGATGCGAGCGCTATATTAATACTTCCAATAATGTCACCATTTTTATTTCTAAAAAGCTTACTTGCATAAATGGTTTTTTCAGATCCTTCTAAAAAAATGGTATGGTCTTTTTCTATGGTTTGGTAATCACGAACAAGAGAGGTAAAATTTTCTCCGATCATCTCTGAATTTGAAGATGAAATACAAAGATAGGTTCCATCCATGACCTCTTTAAGTAAAAAAACAGAGCTCACTTCTTCTTGCTCAGCAACTTTGCTAAATAGCTCATTCGCGTCTTCAATAGAGATAAGAGAGCCTTGGGTCTCTTCTTGCTTGAGAAGAGACTCCATAATTCCAAGAGTAGTTATCTCAAAATGAAACAGCTGATTAAACTCTTCGACTTTTCCCTTTCCAAGTAAATTCAGCGAGTTGAAATTTTCTTTGATATTTGCCTCGTAATCATCAAAAAAAAGCCAAAGGGCATGAAAAACAAGTGGGATTACAAGAAAGATAAGTCCTGCAAGTAAAACCCTTGCTACAAGAGATCCCTTTAATCCCCTTGGAGAAGACTTGCAATTGCTGTTTTTTTCTGTCATGATACGACTTTGATCACATTCCATTTTTTATGAAAGAAGTTACAAGCCTTAAACACCCTATTGTCAAACACTTAGTAAAACTAAGGCAAGACAAACGATATCGCAGCGAGCAAAAAAGAGTGCTTATTACATCTTTAAAAGTAATTAAAGAAATTAGCGCCTCATTTCCTCTCATAACACTTATTCAAAATAAAAGCCTAGATCCAAAATGTGCATTAACTGCCAAAAACTTAATTATAACTACTGATGAAATCATCAAAAAAATTACAGGGCTTAAAAGCCCAGAAGGAATTGCCGCAGAAATTGAGCTTCCATCTATGCAAGATTTATCCCATAAATCTCCCCTGCTTATTTTAGATAAGGTGAGCGACCCAGGTAACATGGGCACTCTTTTTAGATCAGCTCTTGCCTTTGGCTTTAAAGGGGTATTTATTACAGATTCAAGTGTTGATCCTTTTCATGAAAAAGTTATAAGCGCCTCTAGAGGCGCTGTATTTCAGATTCCAATTGCCGTAGGTTCTCCCTTAGAGTTTCAAAAGCTTTGCAATGACTATCACGTTCTTGTCGCAGATCTCAGAGGTAAATCAATTGCAGATATTGACATGCAGCAAAAAATGGCGTTAGTTTTAGGAAGTGAATCTCATGGCCCTAATTCTTTTTTTACTGACCAATTTACAGCTGTAACTATTCCTATGGAAAAGATGGAATCACTCAATGTTGCAGTAGCTGGATCCATTATTATGCACACTATGCGAGAGAAACTATGACACGCCAAGATGAAAGTGAGTATTACGAAGATAAATTTTCTCCTACGAGAAAAGAGCATCGTTTAGAGAAAAAAATCGCCTCTTCTAAAGACCGCTCCAAATATAAAAAAACAGATAAAACAAAAAACTTGTCTACCCAAGATTTTTCTTCTCTTCCTAAAGGAAGAGTGATTGCCATTGCTAAAGAAGCTATTATCGTTGCTCATGATCATAAAAACTATTCTTGCACCCTCCGAGGCCTTCTTAAAAAGGAGCGTAATAAACAAAAAAGCCTCATCACCATTGGGGACTTTGTTCGATTCGAACAATCAGGTATTGACCAAGGTGTGATTGCACATGTTGAAGATCGCAAGTCGATTCTTTCTCGAAGAGAAAATCTTCATCGAAGAAAAGAGCAAATGATTGCCGTAAATATCGATCAAGTTCTCATAGTAGTAACGCCCTTTATGCCAAGGCTCAAACCAGCACTTGTTGATCGGTATATCATCGCAGCTATTCGTGGTAATATGAAACCTGTAATCATTTTTAATAAAGTAGATCTTATTGCAGAACCTCCATCAAGTTGGCACTCTGATGACATCGAACAAGAAAAAGCTCTAATTGACCTTTTTTTAGAGACCTATTCAAAATTAGAAATTCCAGTACTTCTTTCATCAACTCTTAAAATGGAAGGAATTGAAGAAATTAAACAAATAATGGACGGCAAAACATCCGTTTTTTCTGGTCAATCTGGCGTTGGAAAAACTTCCCTCATTAACGAGTGCTGCAATCTAGATCTTGATACAAAAGAGGTGATCTCTAAAACAAGAAAGGGCGCTCACTCCACCTCTTCTTCTATTTTGCTCCCTGTTGAAAAAGACGGCTTCTGCATCGATACACCTGGCATTAAAAGTTTTGATCTATGGGACATCACCCCGGAAGATATTCAAATTTACTACGATGAGTTTACGCCCTTTGCTCAAGATTGTAAATTCCCAAACTGCATGCATCTCCACGAGCCAGATTGCAAAGTCAAAGAAGCCGTCGAAGAAAAGAAAATTTCATCTTTGCGATATAACTCTTACTGCTCTCTTGTCAAAGGTGATTTTGTAAATGAATGGGAATAAACCTTAAAATTTCTTTTGATACATTTATTTAACTGTATGTTATGTGTAGCCTAAACAAGCATTTTAAAGGTAAAACATGACATCCATCGTAAATATTTTCGGGCTCGAAATTTTAGACTCCAGAGGCAACCCTACTATAAAGGTATTTGTCACACTCAAAGATGGTACAATCGGAACTGCCTGCGCTCCGTCAGGAGCATCGACCGGAGAACATGAAGCCGTTGAACTTCGAGACAAAGACCCTAAACGATACCTTGGCAAAGGTACACTTCAAGCTGTCGAAAATGTCAATACCACTATAAAAAAAGCCCTTGTCGGTAAAGATGTCCTTAACCAAAAAGAACTCGATCAAATCTTAATGGATGTTGATGGAACAAAAAACAAAAGCAATCTTGGGGCAAATGCCATCATCGCAACTTCACTTGCTGTTTGCAAAGCAGCATCTCTTTCGCAAAAAAAACCTCTTTATACCCTTCTTGGGAACTCACCTTATGAGCTTCCTGTTCCCATGATGAATATCATTAATGGCGGCGCACACGCAGATAACTTTCTCGATTTTCAAGAGTTTATGATACGCCCTATTGGGCCAAAGACTTTCCGAGAAAAACTTCGATGCGGCGCGGAAATATTTCATGCACTAAAAGCTCTTCTCCATGAAAAAAATCATGTCACAGCAGTTGGTGATGAAGGAGGCTTTGCGCCAATGTTTTCATCGAATGAGGAAGCGCTAGACTATATCATGCTTGCCATTGAAAAAGCCGGCTACAAGCCCAAAGATGACGTTACAATAGCACTTGATGCGGCAGCGTCAGAGTTCTATGACAAAGTCTCTAAAAAATATGTTGAAAAAAAGAAAAAGCTTAAAAAAATGTCCTTTATCGAAAGGTCATATGAAGAATTAACTAATTACTTCTCTGATCTTTGTAAAAAATACCCTATTGATTCTATCGAAGACCCCTTAGATGAGAATGACTGGAAAGGGTGGGCGCATCTTACTGAAAAATTAAACCATATCCAAATTGTGGGTGATGATCTTTTTGTAACAAATAAGAATTTTTTACAAAAAGGGATTAATGAGAAAGTAGCCAATGCAATTTTAATCAAGTTTAATCAAATTGGAACACTTAGTGAAACTCTCGAAACAATTGCTCTTGCGAAGGACAATAATTACAAAACAATTATCTCACATAGATCTGGAGAAACAGAAGATACCTTTATTGCAGATTTAGCTGTGGGAACCAATGCCCTTCAGATCAAAACGGGGTCTCTTTCTAGGTCTGATAGAGTAGCTAAATATAACCGTCTTCTTGAAATCGAACCAAATATCGATTAAAAGATTTAAATAAGTATTTGATTACATCCTCAAAGAAATCGCAAACACAGTCACCTCTGTCTTTAATATGCTGCACGTTTAACGTCTTAAAGTTTTTTTATTTTTTGTTCCCGAACTGTATAAAAGTAAATTTTTTAGTTGTTCACTTCGAGATCCATATAATCTTGCCGAAAACACGGTAATTATTTCTAGAACATCTTGAGCAAGCTCTTCTTCAAAACTTGGTTGCTCGCCTTTATTAATGATAACAATCTCAATTTCCTTTGCTTCGCACAATGAAAAAATTAGCTCTACACCGAAGCGAAGTAGCCGATCTTTATGAGTTAAAACGAGTCTCTCTATTTTTGACTCCATGATTAGATTGAGAAGTTTTTTCAACCCTTTTTTATTGTAGTTCATTCCAGAACCCAAATCTGAAATTAGATCAAAAGACCAGCCTTTTGCGCTGCAAAACATTTCCAGAATATTCTCTTGTCTTACTAAATCATCTTTCTGATCATGACTTGAGACTCTTGCATACGCAAGAGTTAGAAGGTCTTTATTATTTTTAAGAGGAGGAAGA
>JAJFMG010000202.1 GCA_021772295.1 Chlamydiota bacterium
TTAGAAGTTGATTGCCCAGCGCTCTCCCCTTTTGCATCTATTGATGCACATATAGACCTCATACGCACTCAAGTATCTAGCACTGAATCCGGTTTTCTACACTCATCCCCTGAATATGGGATGAAAAAATTACTTTCTATGGGTCTTGGGGATATTTACCAGCTATCTCATGTCTTCCGCAAAGAGGAAATAGGGAAACTTCACAATATAGAATTTACAATGATTGAGTGGTACCGACTAGATCTTACTTATTTTGAGTTTATGCAAGAGACCTTAGAACTTATTTCTCTTTTCTTAGAGAAAAGAGAAAGTCAAATGATCTCCTATAAAGACGCTTTTATTACTTATTTAGATATTGATCCCACTCATGCAAATCTGCAAGATCTGATTAAAATTGTAGAGAAAAAAGGCGCTATGGGTTCCATACCTGATCTATGTATGGACAGTATTTTAGACTATCTTTGGTCATACTTTGTGCAGCCAAATTTAGGAATTGAAAAGTACACGATCGTAATAGATTTCCCATCTACAATGGCAGCACTTGCAAAAACATACTGGAATCGTGATGAAAAAGTCGCTAAACGCTTTGAAATCTATTATGCTGGTGTGGAACTTGCAAATGGTTATGATGAGCTTACAGACTTAGAAGAATTAAAAAGTAGACTACAACAAGAGAACTTTAGAAGAGAAGTCCTTGGTAAAGATAGACTTCCTTTGGATCCTACCTTTTTAGATGCAATGGAAAAAGGCATTCCAAATTGTTATGGAGTGGCGGTCGGCTTTGATAGATTACTACAGCTAATGCTTGAAAAAGAAACCATTCAAGAAGTTTTAGCGCTCCCCAATTTTTAAGGTATTGTTAAAAGCTACTTCTACAATTGCTTCATTGAAACCACGGGAATGTACTTATGAGCAAGACATTTTTGATATCTCGGCTCTAATAACAGATACAATACGCTAAAACCTATGGGGATTCCATCAGCTTCAAAAGCTTTCTAGACCGGAGAATTTTGAAAAACAAAATCCATTAACACATCCATTTGAGTTTCAAGACCCACCTATAGTATCGTTTGAAGATAGAGAATCTCAAAATTGAGATAGCCTCAAAATCATTAAGGAACTCGGATAAAAATTTTGTGAAGAAAAAATATTTGATGGAATAAATGATTTTTTTCGAAAATCCTTTAATCTAATTAAATCCGACACTCTAACTCAAGTGTAACTGGCCCATCAACGATTTGCATTACTTGCATATTGGCGCCAAACTGCCCAGCTTGTACTTTCTCCAAACCAATTTTGATGGCAAGTTTTGTTAAAAAACTCTTGTAGAGTTTTTTAGCTAGTTCTGGTTTTGCAGCTTCTATGAAGGATGGTCGATTCCCTTTTTCTAGATTGCTATAGAGTGTAAACTGAGATACAACAAGTACTTGTCCTTCTGTTTGTAAAATAGAAAAGTTCATCTTATCATTTTCATCAGGAAAGATACGAAGAGATATAATTTTTTGAACCAAAAAATCAACCTCTTTTTCAGAGTCGCTGTGTGTAATCCCAAGATAGACTACAAGTCCATTTTGAATAGCGCTAATTTGTTCCGATGCAACAGTAACAGATGCCTGTTGTACTCTTTGGAGGACTACTTTCATTGCGAGAGTTTAGACTCCATCTCATCTAACACTTTTGTAATTTCATGGGGTAGATGCGATCCAAATAGTTTGAAATACTCCCGTAGCTCTTGTAGCTCATTTTTGTATGCAGCGTTGTCATAAGAGAGAAGCTCTTCTAACTGGTTATCAGAAAGAGTCAAATTGGATGTATCGAATGCCTCTTTTTTGGGAAGAAGCCCTATCGGTGTTTGAATATAATTTTTGGAATTGTTTGTTCGCTCAAAGATCCATTCTAAAACTCTAATATTATCGCCAAATCCAGGCCAAATAAATTTTCCGTCTGCATCTTTTCTAAACCAATTTACATAAAAAATATGAGGAAGTTTTTTTTCTTCATGCTTTTTAGCCATGTCAAACCAGTGCGCAAAATAATCACCCATATTATATCCACAAAAAGGAAGCATTGCGAATGGATCATGACGCAGTTTCCCTATTGTACCAGCGGCAGCGGCAGTCATTTCAGATGATAATGACGCACCTAAAAATACACCATGGTTCCAATTAAGAGATGAAATCGCAAGAGGCACTGTAGATTCTCTTCTACCACCAAAAATGATTGCAGAAATAGGTACACCTTCTAACTTCTCAAATCCTTCATCAAGCACTGGACATTGGATAGCTGGTGCTGTAAAGCGAGAATTAGGATGGGCTGCTTTTTCAGAAGAGCCTTTGTACCAGTCATTGCCCCTCCAGTCAATAAGGTGCTCTGGGATATCATCGCTCATCCCTTCCCACCACACATCGTTATCATCGGTCAATGCTACATTTGTAAAAATACAATTTTTAGTAAGACACTCCATTGCATTTGGATTAGAATCGTAAGAGGTTCCAGGAGCTACTCCAAAAAAGCCGGCTTCTGGGTTAATGGCGTAAAGTCTTCCATCTGTGCCAATACGCATCCATGCGATGTCATCACCTACGCATTCAATTTTCCAACCAGGGATAGTTGGTTTAAGCATAGCAAGATTCGTTTTTCCACATGCGCTTGGAAAGGCTGCTGCGATATATTTTTTTTCAAGAGAGGGACTAGTAATTCCAAGAATAAGCATATGTTCGGCAAGAGATCCTTCTTCTTTTGCTTTAACAGATGCTATTCTAAGAGCTAGACATTTTTTTCCAAGAAGAGCATTGCCACCATAGCCACTACCAAATGAATAAATGGATTTCTCTTCGGGAAAGTGGACAATGTATTTCTTATCCTTCTGACAAGGCCAAATAGGACCCTTTTCACCATTTTTTAAAGGAACTCCAACAGAGTGCATACATGGTACGAATTCACCATTTGTAGATAAGACATCAAGCGCTTTTATACCAATCCTTGCCATGATTCTCATATTACAAACAACATAGGGGGAATCAGAAATTTGCACTGCAATTGTTGACAACTTGGATCCGAAGGGGCCCATGCTAAATGGAATTACATACATTACTCTTCCCTCCATACATCCATCAAAAAGAGTATGAAGCGTTTGTTTCATTTTTTGGGGATCTTCCCAATTATTGGTAGGACCTGCATCTTCTTTATTTTTTGAACAAATAAATGTGCGATCTTCTACTCTTGCAACGTCTTCTGGATCGGATCGACAAAGAAAAGAGTTTTCCCTTTTGAGTCTATGAAATACCCCTTGCTCTACAAGAAGACTTGTTAAAGAGTCCCATTCTTCTTTTGATCCTGTGCATAAATGCACAGATGATGGTTTGCAAAGAGCGACTTTTTCTTGAATCCACTCGATTAATTTTGAATGCTTTGTCCAATTCGAAAAATTGATACTTTTTGGATCCATGTAAACCTCTATACGAGCGATTTAGTCTTTTTGAATTTCTCTAAAAATTCTAGCGCTTTTCCAGTACCTAGGCAGACAGCTAAAAGAGGATTGGAAGCAATAATTACAGGCAATCCTGTTTCTTTTATTAAAGCTTTATCAATTCCCTTGATAAGTGCTCCTCCACCAGCTACTACCATACCACGGTCTACAAGGTCTGCAGCTAATTCTGGCGGACACTTTTCTAGGGTAAGTTTTACATTTTCGATAATCTGTTGAATGGGTTCTGCTAAACATTCTCGAATTTCAACAGAGTTGATTCTTTTGGTAATTGGAAGACCCGCAACTTGATCGCGCCCTCGAACTTCCATTTCAAGCTCTTGATTGCCAAGCGGATATGCAGATCCGATTGTCATTTTAATTTCTTCAGCAGTTCGAGGTCCAATCATTAGATTGTAGGTTCTTCTCATGTAATTGATGATGCATTCATCAAACTCATCCCCCGCAACTCTAAGAGATCTGGACTCGACAATACCACCTAGAGAAATGATGGCAATTTCAGTTGTACCACCACCAATATCTACAATCATACTTGCACACGGTTCATGCACAGGGAGATCAACACCAATGGCCGCTGCCATTGGTTCTTCTACAAGAATCACTTCTTGAGCACCAGCTCGAAGCGCTGAATCTTCCACCGCTCTTTTTTCCACGCCAGTAATTCCAGAGGGAACAGCAATAAGTATTTTTGGACGAAAAAGAGATCTAGAAGGAGTAACTCTTGCGATTAATGCTTTTAGAAGGCCTTCAGCAATCTCAAAATCTGCAATAACACCATCCTTCATAGGACGTACTGCATGAATTTTACGAGG
>JAJFMG010000203.1 GCA_021772295.1 Chlamydiota bacterium
CAACCAATTTGTAACAGGGGATAACATGTACTCGAAAGAGGCTATGGAATCAATTATTGATAGTTTTCAAGTGCAGCATGCCTATCCTTCTTGGCCACTCAACCAAAGCATAAATGCATTGGTAACTCTTTTTAAACCGCAGATTTTGATGCTTTATGAAAAAAGAGATGCTCTGTTTGATGAAATGATGCGAAATCAAATTGATCTGAAAAGTTCTGATCTTCAAGAAGTTTTATTAGAAGTGGATATCGATATTTTTGAGCAGATAGATCAAATTGAAAAAGCAATAAAAGCCTCATAAACAAGTTTATGAGGCAAATATTATCTATTATCTAGTTGCAGCCTTTATATCTATTTGGCTTTTGTTGCACATTGTCTTGTCTGTAGGGACTACATCCTTTTTTAGGACCAGATTTTGTGCTGCTATATTCATGAGACCCGCACTTTGCGTGGCATGGGCTGCTCTCACACGATGTAAGACCAAGACCAAATCCCAATAAACTTAATAATAGAAAAGATGAACAAAGTTTTTTCATTTTATTTCTCCCGAAAGCAATCGTTAATTAAATTGTCTCCATAATTCATCTTTTATGAATTCATTGATATTAATGTCAATAAAGTATTGAAATTATTATAATAAATTTATGTTTTTTAATTCGCTTATGAAAGAATCAGGGGATGTAAAATGATGACAGTGTAATCCAACACTTTTTGCAGCAAAGATGTTATCTTCTTGATCATCAACGAAATAACACTCAAAAGATTCAAGGTTTGCACGCTCAAGTGCTTTTTGGTAAATTGCTCTATTTGGTTTAGAGACACCTTCTTCAAAAGATAAAATTGTTCCATCCAAATAGTGTAAAAAGGAGTAATTTTCTTTAATAAATTGAAAATGAATCTTCGATGTATTGGAAAGCAAGAAGAGTTTTAGTCCTTTTTGTTTAAGTTTGGGAAGAAGTTCAACGGTTTGAGTAATAGGGGAAAATATTTCACATGCCGCTTGTACAAATTGTGGGTAGTGCAATTTTTCGGGAGATTTTTTGGAAAATAATTCAAATACTTGTCTTGTTGTAAGGGATCCATTTTCATAGTCTTTTCCAATACCTGTAAGAAGAAATAATTTTTCGATCTGCTTTTCAGGAAGTTTGGAAAGATTTGCCAGTCGTTCTAGCATTTTTTGATGAGAGAAAGAGACAAGGACATTCCCTAAGTCAAAGAAAATGGCTTTAATGTTTAATTTGAGCGTAGGTTTATCCATAGCTTCACATTTTGCAGGTTATTTTTGTTAGTGTGCAACTTATTTCTTTCTCCTGTATCATTACTTGTTGAAAAAGTAGACTCAAACCAAGTTGTTGCAGCTTGCTTTGAGTCAAAAATCATTGTTGCGGTTGCAAGCGCATCTGCTAGGGCGCAGTAAGGGGCTTTTATACTTGCACTTTCAATGGTTGCTTTTTTTATAACTAAGGGGATATTAGTTTTCGGATCAATAATATGGGTAAATTTTGTTGATTTTCCCATATATAATGCATTGTAACTTTGCACGAGGCTACCACTTGTCGCAATCGCTTCGTTTGAAAGGGGGATGGCAACTGTTTGATCATTTAGTTTAATGCCAACCATCCACGATCGTTTGGAAGAGTGCTTGCCATGAGCATAAACTTCTCCGCCCCATGAGACAAAAAAGTTCTGTAGACCCATTTCAAAAAAATTTTCCGATATCAGGTCAACAAGTACTCCCTTAATAATACCATCAAAATCGAATTGGAGATCATTCCTTGTTTTGATGAGTTTTTCTTTATCAAGGTAAAAATCATCAAAAGTAAATACTTCGTAAGTTGCAGATGGTATGCATTGCACTGGAAGGGCTTGTTTCCAGCTTGAGATAGCAGCGCCACAAAGAGGATTATATCGATTAGAAGTTACCTTGTTTAAGGCTTTTGTAAATGCAATAAGGGTTACTAATTCAGAAGAAACTTCAATCGGTATATGCGCTTTTGCATGATTTATTTTGGAAATTTCTGAATTTGGATTCCAGTGGTTAAAAGTAGCATCTATTTTTTGGAAGTTTGTCTCTATAATGGAAATTATATCCTTCCTGTTTGATTTAGAGAGTGGCTCTGCAATATGAATCTGATAGGGGATAGTATGAGCTATCCCCTCAAAGGTAGTAATTTTTGGTTCGTTTTTCTTGCAAGACATCAGAAAAAGAAGAGATAGAAATATATATCTCACGAATTTGTGAAGCTATCGAAGGTATTTTGAAGAAGTGTTGCAATGGTCATAGGGCCAACACCACCGGGTACGGGAGTTATAGCTGATACTTCGTCGTACACATCATCAAAGTCCACATCACCAACAAGTTTGCCATTTACTCGATTGATGCCAACATCGATGATAATGGCATTTTTCTTTACCATTTCTTTTTTTACAAAAAGAGGCTTTCCAATTGCAGCAATAATAATATCAGCAGAGCTTGCGATTTGATTGATGTTTTTACTTTTAGAATGAAGCGTTGTAACTGTTGCATTTCCAAATGGGCCTTTGTGAAGTAAAAGAGATCCCATCGGTTTACCAACGATATTGCTTCTTCCCAAAATAACAATATGCTTT
>JAJFMG010000204.1 GCA_021772295.1 Chlamydiota bacterium
AAAAATATTATGTATTTGTCCAACGCAGCAAAAGGCTGTAGAGTCTCTGTAGTGTGAATGCAAATTTAGCTTTTGAGCCTGATCGGTTTTCTAATAATCGAAAAACAGATCCTCAAGAAAAAAAAGTCCCATCCAAATCAAAAAACAAACGAGTTCTTGTTATTGCAGGACCAACTGCAGCTGGAAAAACAAACCTTTCTCTAAAACTTGCACACATTTTGGGTGGAGAAGTAATTTCTGCAGATTCAATGCAAGTTTATAAGGGAATGGATATTGGAACATCCAAGGTCACTCAAAAAGAAATGGGGGATATTCCTCATCACCTAATAGATGATTGCGATTTATCAACTTCTTATAATGTTGTTCGCTACTATGAAGATGCTTCGCAAAAATGTAGAGAGATTTTAGCAAGAGATCATGTTCCCATTATTTGTGGGGGTAGTGGGTTTTATATTAATTCACTCATATATGGTCCACCTTCAGGGCCACCGGCCTCATCAGAGCTACGATTAGCTCTGCATCAAGAAATCTTAGATTATGGACTTGAGAGCCTTTATCAGAAGCTTTTGCAAAAAGATGCGGAATATGCAAAAACCGTCAATGAAAAGGATCAGAATAAAATTGTAAGAGCTCTTGAAATCATGACACTCACCAATAAAAAAGTGAGTGATTTCCCAAAAATGCCAGATAAAAAAGAGCCATTGGAGTTTGATTTTAGATGCTGGTTTATTTATTACCCCAAAGAAATTTTATATCCGCGGATTGAAATGAGATGTGATCAAATGATCGCAAAAGGTTTTAAAAAAGAAGTAGAGTACTTACTTGCAAAAGGATTAAAAGATCATTTGTCAGCTTCGCAATCTATTGGTTATAAACAGTGCCTTGAGTATCTTGCTTCTGAAAAGACAGATAGAGATTTTGAGCATTTTGTCTGGCAATTTAAACAAGCTTCGAGAAGGTATGCAAAGAGGCAGTTTACTTGGTTTAGAAAGCAACCGATTTTCAGGTGGCTAAATTTAGACACTTATAAAATAGAAGACGTTATCGATACCATTGTGGATGAGTTTGAAAAACCTTCCCATTAATTTGATTGATGCCTTAGACTTCATATTCTAAATTTTGCAACCGAAGTCTTCAATACTATGAAAAAAGAAATGCCTCAAGATACTACAATCCAAGATGGTGGATCAGAAAATACTAAACATAAAAATTCTAAAAAAGACCAAGTAAGGGAATTTCCTAAACCTGCGCCCTCCAAAGAGCTTCAAAAGAAATATTATGACTTGTTAACTGCAAAAAAAGATGTCGAAGAAAAAATTCGTTTTACAATTTCTTTTTTGTATGAATATACACAAATTCCAAATCCTAATCTCAGGGAATTTTTTGAAGTAAAGAGTGTTTGCATTGAACTTTTCAAAGAGAAGATTGAGGCAAGGCTTCGAAAGACACTTTGGGATGAGTTTATCGAAATTTCTCATCAAATGAATATGTTTAAAAAGGCTTTAAGTGAAAAAGCTGAATATTCTCTTTCTCAAATTGATGGCGCTCTTGTCCTCTTGCAAAAAGAAATTACGGATATGGATACAAGCCTTTCTAAAGTTCCCGCAATTCAGTTCCCGAGATCTTTTCGGGTTTCTAAAGATAAGGCTCATGAATACCAGAGTCTGCAAAGGCAAGCCACATTACTTGGTTCCTACTCCTCTAAATTATCATCTTTTCGTAAAGAGCTAATTGAAACTCCTCTTCGCATGAAAGAGAAAAAAAATGCCTTAAAGATGATTTCATCACTTGGGGATTTAGTTTTCCCTTCTAAAAAAGAACTCATTGAGAAGATAAGTGGAATGTTTTTGGAGGATGTAAATGCATTTTTTTCGAAATGGTTCCAAAATGCAGATGAACTTCCAAGCATACCCATAATTAAATTAAGAGATGAGATCAAAGCATTTCAGAGTCTTTCCAAAACCTTTTCTTTAACAACCAAAGCTTTTAAACAAACAAGAGAAATTTTAAGTAGTGCGTGGGATATTTCTCTAAAATGGGATGAAAAAAGAAAGAAAGTTCTAAAAGAGAGTGAGCCAGAATTTCAGGAAAATTTTAAAAAGGCTGAGATGCAACTTTCAGCATATGAAACAATGTTGGAATCCTTAGAAACTGGTGATAAGCAGCAGATCATTACAAAATCTAATGAGATGCTTTCGCATCTGAAAAACACAAAACTTCGACCTGATCAATTTAGGGATCTTCGAGAAAAAACGTTCAAGCTTCGTGATAAGCATTTAGAAAAAGCTGATGAGAAGTCTAAAAAAGTAGAAGAAGAGAAGATAAATCGCGTAAATCAAATTAAAGAAGAAGCAAAAACGTTACTTACCAGTGTGGAAGAAAAGAATGTATCTAACGCTTTAGAAAAGCTTGCTGATTTGAGAAGCAAAGACTACTCTTTTCTAAGTAAAGCTGATGCGCTCTATTTAGAAGACTTATTTGTTGCAATTGAAGTAAAAGCACTTTTAGAAGATGAGTATGACCAAACAGAACAACTAATAGAGATAGAAAAACTTCTTAGAGAGAAAATCAAGCATTATAAAAAAGCTGTTACAGCAACAGGCCTGGGTT
>JAJFMG010000205.1 GCA_021772295.1 Chlamydiota bacterium
TTGGCCCTCCATGAGATTTCACTATAAGGGGGGGCAACTCATTGTCTAGCCCCTTAAAGTTAGGATTAGTGGGCGGGTAGTAAAGGCCATAGGCTATTTCTCCCTCTTGGGATTCATATTCGATCGTTTCAGCAATCGATATAAAACCTGGGTCAAGCTCAAGATCTTGAGAATTTTTAATAATTTCAATTTGATGGCTTTTCATATTGTATTCGACAAGAGCAAACGGAGAGATAGGAGATCCTGCAATAAAGTATAAATGATCTTTGATGCTGCGTAAATTTTGAAATCTTGAAAAGGGTAGATCGAGTCCGTGTAACGCTTGATCTTCAGGGTCAATAATTACAATTTGATCGAGACCTTTAATGGTAATGATAGCTGCAATTTGATAAGAATCCTCTTTTGGAATAAAGGTATACCTCGATGTTCCAAGAATCCATTGCGGTTGCCCAAACTCTGCTTCCATTAGGTAAATATTTTCGACTCTGGCATTTTTATATCTATATAAGTTCCAAAATCCAGTTTTATCAGAAATAAAATGCAAAGTATTATCTGGTGCAAATTTCACCTGATAGATAGATTCGGTTGTAGACCCAGCAATTTTTTTTAGGTCTTTGATTGCTCCATCGTCTTTAATGGATGCTAAATAGGCATAAGACCCGTCCCAAGGCATATTTGGATGATCCCAGGCAATAAAAGAGATCTGCTTTCCTGAAGGGCTTATATCGGGCGTTGAATAGAAATCATGACCGGATGCTATTGTCGATATGGTATGGGTCTCTAGATTAATACATATCATTGTATTTTTTACGATGGACTCATCTGTATGATCTTCACAGATAAGATATAGAAATGCTCCGTTTGGGGTGATTGTGCCATCTGCGTATCTTATATTTTTGGTACGGGTGATTTGTGTGATGTTCCCATCTGGACCGAGTTGGTAAATATTATGATCACTTCCATTAGAAAAGTATATAGAGCCTTTATGTACGCAAAAGGCAGCGCCTCCATACTCATGGACAGATGTTTTAGCATTGTAGGGGTTTTTTAAGATATCTGTAGTTCCAGAATGATCTTTTTTTAGGATCGAAATACGACCCATTTCTTGTGGCCTTCTCTCACTAAAAAAAAGAGCATCATCAGATACTTGTGTATCTGCAAACGAAATGGAGTCTTTTACAAGCATCTCGCTTGTAACCGGAGAATCCCAAGTGCCAAATGCTTTTTTTTCCATAGCGTGTAGTCTTCCATCTGATAAAAACAATAAGGAAAAAGAATAAGTAATTAAGATCTTTCGAAGCAAGGCTATTTCCACGAGATATCCAATGCGATATGGAAAATATCAGAAATAGCAGCGCCAAGAAATCCAAATAAGAAAAATGGTTTATGCGACTTATAAAACGAAGAGACAGTCTCTATACAAGAAAAATTAAAAGTACAAAGGAAATATAGCAGTAAACAAAACAGAAAAATAAAAAGAATACGCGTCAATGTACCAATTATTGGTACATGCGAAAGTCCTCTATGTTTGAATAATTTGGAGTAAACTCGAAAAGGAGAGGACAGTATTCCACGAACCGACTTCAATTTGATTTGGTGCGCTAAATCTAAGTCTGGACCAAAAAATAGCGTTGTAAATAAAAAAGAAAGAGAAAAGGTGAGAATGTATCTAGAATCAATATGAAAAATAAATATCAAGGCAGCGAAGCAAAAGGGAAACGCAACGAGAAGATTGAATAGAGAATGTGTCTTATAGCTTGCCACACGAAGTCTCATTCGTATTTGATACAATAGGTTCTTCTACTTGTTCTAAAGTGCTGATAACGTCTTGTTGAATCGCTGTCAATTTCTCCTTTAAGTGACTAGCAAGAGCTGGATAATGATGTGTAAGCCACTTTTTTAAATCGTTTGTAGTTTCTTTCATCTCTTTTAATACGATGTATTGATCTTGAGATGATGGGTCAATTGTAAATTCACCTATATCTATTTCCACAATTTTTCCATTGCAAACACCAAGATTATTTTCACAATTTAAATCACTATCAGATACTCCTTTTAGAGATCTTTTACTTACATGAGATAGGATGTTATTGATTAAATCCTTAGCCTGATCAATTTGATTTTCTTGCATACATTGAGCAATTGCATCAAATATGGGACTTGCCTTTTTTTGAATTAAAAATTCCATTTTATCAAGCCTTAGTGAGAATTTTTCTCCATGTTGATCTACAAAGTGGAACTTTTTGTGTATGACTTTTTTCTTATTTAAATGAAGAAGTTCAGTGGCAGTTTCTTCATTTAAAACGGTATAAGCAATGAGATAACTTTTATAGGTTTTTTCACGAAGCATGTGCCTGGTAATTTTTTTTTGGTCTGCTAAGTTTCGATACTTGGTAGGAAGTGGAATTTTGTCGTAAAGGGGATTTGGATACATGTGTTTTTGTTTAAAAAATTTGATCACATATTCGTTATCTTCAGACACAAAGGCATAACATGCTTTTCCAGATGCTAGATAAGAAAAGGTTTGCGCGGAAAGTTTTTCAACAAGTTCTTTTTGAGACGGTGTTAATTCACCCGTTTCCCATCGAGGATCGTAGGAGTGGTTAGATTTGATTTTTTCAATACAAAATCCCTGTGTTCTTTGGAAAAATGCATGATGAAATGCAATTACAAGCAGATATACACATAGGATTGATCCAAGTATAAAAAAGATCCCTTTATATTTTTTAGTCATATGCATTTAAGAATTTCGTCTACTTTTTCTTGGAATTTTGGCTGCAACGTAGGGAAGTTAGAATATAGCCACTCCTTGATCTGTTTGGAGGCAGCTAGAACTTCATCTCGCTGGGAGGATGGTTCTTTGCATTGTGAGCAAGCCTTAAATTCACCTACATCGATCTCCACAGCCTCTCCATTCACAAATCCGAAATTTTTATAAAACTGAATATCCCGATCAAAAATTCCTTTTTTAGCTCGTTTAACAACAATTTCTAAAAAGGAAATAAGTTTGTCAGAGGCCTCTTCTAATTTACTTTGTTTCATAAGTTTAGAGATTAGAGTATAT
>JAJFMG010000206.1 GCA_021772295.1 Chlamydiota bacterium
CCAATTGAGTCACTTTGTAGGAATACTCCTCAAGTTACATGGGTGAATCACTGCACTTTTTTTGTGTCAGTTGATGGAATAAATATGTTAACGGATCCAATCTGGAGTGATCGTTGCTCTCCAGTGAGCTTTTTGGGTCCAAAAAGAATGCATCCACCGCCGATTTGTTTAGAAGATTTACCAAAAATTGATATTATCTTTATTTCTCATAATCACTATGATCATTTGGACCGTAAAACAGTAGTTAGTCTTACTGAAAAAAATCCAGAAATTATTTGTGTTGTGCCCAAAGGGCTTCAGCAATGGTTTCGAAAAAGGGGAGTCAAAAACCTCATAGAGCTCGCCTGGTGGGAAGAGAAAACGATTGCTCCTAAAGAAGGTCTTGAGCTTCAAGTTACCTCCGTTCCAACTCAGCATTTTTCTGGTCGAGGAATCTTTGATAAAGATAAGAGCCTTTGGAGTGGTTTTGTAGTTGATATTAAGCGCCAGAGAGGAAATGATAAGAGAATGTATTTTGTTGGGGATACGGGGTATAACCCAATAGATTTTAAGGCAATAGGAAAAGCATTTGGCCAAATGGATTTAAGTATGATTCCAATTGGCACATATGTTCCACATAAGTTTATGGACCCTGTCCATATTGACCCTATTAGAGCGACAAAAATTCATATGGAAGTCAATTCTACGCTAAGTCTTGGTATGCATTGGAAAACATTTAGACTTTCATCTGAAGGAGAAAAGCAGCCACCATATGATCTTTATCTAGCTCTTAAAGATGAAAATATAGATCCTTTGACTTTTCGTGTATTAGATCCTGGACAAACCATTAATTGGTAAAGTTTGTGATTGCAAATATTTTTGTCTCTTTAAAAAGCTCTATTTGTGATTTCTTTTTTGAAAAGCAAACCCAAAAGCTATTCTATCAAAATCAGTTATTTCAAAAGGTGGATACTTATTTTAAACAACTCTATTTTAGAAAAAATCCCTATCGGATAGCGCGTAAATTTTCTCAAAGTATACATGCAGATCATATTCATACTTATGGTGAGACTCCGATTGTTACTTATGATTTGATCGCCAAGGTTTGCATCTTATCCAAAAAAGATACTTTTATAGAACTTGGCTCAGGCAGATCTAGAGGGCTTTTTTTTCTGTCTTGCATATACGATTGTAACGTGATTGGAATTGAGCGCGTTCCAATCTTTATTGATTATGCAAAGAGAATTAAAAAGACATTTTCACTATCAAAAATACAATTTTTTCAAGAGGATTTTACAAAAAGCAAAATCCTTTCCGAAGCTACTGTGATCTATTTTTATGTAACATGTTTACAAGAAGATTTGATTTATCAAATGATTTCAAAATTTATAAATCTATCTCATTTTGTGAAAATTGTTACAATTTCATATCCACTCTCGGATTATGATCGTAGATTTCAAGTTGCAGATGAATTCGAAGTTTGTTTTAACTATGGAAAAGCTACTTGCTTCATTAATCAAAAACGTGCAAATGTTGAGGAATTATGACAGAAGAAAAGAAAAAATGTGTACCTTGCACCCTGGCGAAAAAAGCATTTACTCCGGATGAAATTAAGCAGCAATTGCATAGAATTTCTTCGGATTGGACCGTCTTTGAAAATCATCATATAGTCCGAACTTTTCAATTCAAAAATTTTAAAAAAGCTCTATCATTTGTAAATGAGATTGGTGATATCGCTGAACAAGAAGGTCATCATCCAAATATTGAGCTTTCATATGGAAAAGTAAAAATTACTTTTTGGACACACAAGGTAGATGGACTTACAGCAAGTGATTTTACCATGGCAGAGCATGTGGATGCTAGCTTTACAGCGAGACTCTCTTAAGCAGATTTTGCAATTATTGCTTCTTTAGGATAATCTAGCTTCTTTTTGAAGCAATGTTAACCATATGAAAAAAAAATCTTTACATCATGATTTAATCCAAAAATCTCAAAATAAATGGCATACCAGAGAAGTTCTGGTTGGTAATATCGGTGTTGGCGGTGGAAATCCTATCCGCATCCAGTCAATGACAACGGCAAAAACCTCTGATATCGATGGCACAGTAGAGCAAATTATCAAGCTTGCTAATATGGGATGTGAGATTGCAAGGGTTACAGTTCAAGGAAAAAAGGAAGCTCGAGCTTGCGAGGGGATTAAAAATACTCTTTTAAAAAAGGGGTATTCGATACCTCTTGTCGCAGATATTCATTTTTATCCTCCCGCTGCGATGGAAGTTGTAGAGTTTGTAGATAAGGTTAGAATAAATCCGGGTAATTATCTAGATAGAAGGGCAACTTTTCAAACCCTTAGTTATGATGATGTTTCATATCAAAATGAAATTGATCGAATTGAAGAAAAATTCACCCCTCTTGTTGAAAAATGTAAGAGACTCAAGCGCTCTATGAGAATTGGTACTAATCACGGCTCTTTATCTGATCGAATTATGAATCGCTATGGTGATACTCCTTTTGGAATGGTAGAGTCTGCTTTAGAATTTGCTAGGGTTTGTAGGAAGCTTGATTTCCACGACATTATATTTTCGATGAAATCTAGTAATCCCAAAGTAATGATAGAGGCATATAGACTACTTGTAGCTTCCATGCAATCACTTGGATGGGACTACCCACTCCACCTCGGCGTCACCGAAGCTGGAAATGATGAAGATGGCAGAATTAAATCTGCTGTAGGCATTGGATCCCTTTTACTAGAAGGCATTGGTGATACGATTCGAGTATCTCTTACAGAGGACCCTTGGAATGAAATTGATCCTTGTAAAAGGCTCATTTCTCAGTATTCGACAGCTAAACAAAAAAAAGCTCTTTTTCCACGAGCTACCAAAGTAGAAAGAACGACTTTGCCTTCCTGTGATACTTTTCCATCTAAAGGATCTGTTTTTATTCGAGCTTCTAAAGAAGAGATTCTTTCGCCCACTTTCTTTGCAGATTTAGGTCTGCAAAATAGCCTGTCTCTTGTTTCCCAAAAGTCACCTCAAGCAGATGCTGTTATTATAAATGCACTAGATATTGATCCTATAACTACGCTCATCTTACAAAAACTTGATCAAAAAAAGATGAGACTCTTTGTAGAAAGTGATGATCCAAGTATTGATTTTCCTTTTCGTTGCACCTACGTGCATCAAAAAGAGACTCCTCCAAATGGCAAACCATTTGGAATGATTGTAGATCAAAACACTAGTTTAGAACCTATCAAAGAGGCAAACCCTGATTTTTTACTTGTAAAGGTTACTTCTGGCTCGTTTGCGTATGCTAAAAATATATACTCCTATCTCCAAGCGAATGATCTAGCTATTCCAGTAATACTAGAAGGGATGTTTTGGGGAGACCCCAAGGATATTCTAATAGAAGCATCGTGCAAACTTGGATATTATTTTATAGAAGAGATGTTTGATTCTATATCTATTGCAGGGGACCTCAACATCAAGCAAAGAAAAAAACTGTGTTTTGATTTGATGCAGGCATGTCGGATTCGTTTTTCTAAAACAGATTTCATTGCATGTCCTGGGTGCGGTCGAACGCTTTTTAATTTGCAAGAAGTTACCAATCAAATAAAACAAGAAACGGATCATCTTCCCAATGTAAAAATTGCTATTATGGGTTGTATTGTCAATGGAATTGGTGAAATGGCTGATGCTGACTTTGGGTATGTGGGATCTAAAACTAATATGATCGATCTATATGTTGGTAAAAAGTGTGTTGAAAAAAATATTGAATTTTCACAAGCTGTTAGTAGGCTGATTGCATTAATTAAAGCCCATGGCAAATGGGTGGAGAAAGAAGATGTTTTTCAAAAAGAAAAAAATCTCCCTAGCAAAGAAGATCGAAGCAACCACTCCACTATCCTATCATGAACCCGTTAAAAGAGTGTCTTTATCTAAGGTAATTGTAACCCTACTACTTCTACTATTTGTATTTTTTGTTCTTAAACTCTAGCTCATTTCCAAACTGCTTGAGACAGTAAAAAATAGTAGCTTTCAGGATTCCATTTGGCTTCTGTCCTCAGTTAGAATACTGAGTTGCGCAGCCTTATAATATAGCGCTGCGCTAAAAAGTCTTACCTTATTACGGATATGATTCACATCATATTTGTAATAATTAATTGGAGTCATTGTGCAACGTCCTTGACATTCCAACTGATGATTTACATCTCGAACGAATTGATCAAAACTATTAGATTTATCCATGTTACTATATTGGAATACTCTGCAAAGGGAAAACAGAAGAAACTTATCTCTTAGAAGGGTGTCGACCAGAGTGAAAATATCATCTTGAGAAGTTTGCTTATATTGCTCTAAAGCTGTTTGAAAGCAAACAATAGAATCTAATGGAATTTCAGCTGGAGAAACAGAAAGCTTTAAAAGATTAGCTATAGTTTCCTTATCTGCTTTTGATATCGTTGAGTTCCACTTTTCTTCAAGTTGAGTACTCGTCTTTATATCTGTATTTTCTAAGATTTTATTATCGTTTGTGCTTCCATAGCTTGAAGAGAAAGTTTGAACACGGATTCTCTCTACTTTGTCTTCTTCATTGCCGGTGTAACAAGTTGATACAATATATAATCCAATTGGAACAACAACAGTGAAGCTTGCAAGATATAAAACTACCTTTGCTGCTTTTTCGCACGTGGACGCAGGGCTATTTGAAAATGCACTTTCATCAAAGTCGTAACATCTTTGAAACAATGATGGTTCATACTCACCTGTGCGATGTGTCATAATCTCTCCAGGTATGTTTCTGAAAAATAGTAAGTTGAAATTCCAACTTCACAATAAGTCTTTATTTGTGGAGTGTTTTTAAGCGATTTGGGGGCAATTGCAGCAGCCATAAATTCCTCATCATGAATTTGTAAGTAAAGATTTTAGTAGATAGCTACGTTCTATCAAAGAAAGATTTTATTTTTTTTGAAAATTGATCTTGCAATTTTGCTTGATTGGAAATGTGAAGAGAAATAGAGTGCCCAATAGATATAGAGCTTAAATACGTGTATAAGAGGTGTTTTTGAGACAGATAGTCATATGTATTCTTTTTTTATTCACATCTTGTATTTTTTCCGATGCAGTATCGATTTATCAAGATCCCGTTTTTCCTGACTCTTTTTATGAGCATGTGAAAATTGATAAAGATAAAGAAAACCTCATTGGGCATTTAAGTATTACAAGAGATCATCCCATTGATCAGTCTACCTATATTTATGTAAAATTTGCACTTGAGGAATTTAAAAAACAGGGCGTAAAATTCATTCTGCTTCACCTGGATACTCCAGGTGGGCAGGTATTTTCTACACTTAAAATCATTGCCCTTTTCAAAAAATGGGACCAAGAGTATGGCATCCCTATTATAAGTTTTATTGATAACTGGGCAGTATCTGCTGGAGCAATGCTAACATATGCTTGTAGATATATTGGCACTGTACCCACATCAATTATGGGCGCTGCA
>JAJFMG010000207.1 GCA_021772295.1 Chlamydiota bacterium
AGTAGGAACAACGTCATTTCCAAACAACCTTTGAAACTCAGGAGCATAATCTTCTTGAAAGCTTTCCAAAGTAAGGCTATCTCCAAAAACTTGAACAAAAACTGGTTTTTCTCCAGATTTATTCCAAATAGAAATTTCGATAGACCTAGTATATAGTCTTTCTGGAACGGATTGTACGGCAGCCATGGCGATTTTCTCCAACGTTAAAAAGTCTCGTTAAGCTTTACAAGCATCTACATTAAATTCAAATTATATTCCCTTTACTTTGATTGTCGATCGAAAAAAATAGCTGTAAAAACACAAGTAGTATTTAATAAGTTTTAAAAAATTGTTTCAAAAAGGAAAGTCATTTCTATGAAATTCACACAAAAATTATTAGCATCTTTCGCCATACTACTTATGTTACCCGGATGTGGAAAATCTTCTACAGAAAGCATTGCAAAAGGACAAACCATTCGAATGAATCTTCATATGGAGCCTCAGAAATTGGATCCTAGAAAAGCGAGGGGGCTCAATGATATCAATACGATAAAAATTTTTATGGAGGGATTAGTTCGACCAGATATCAATGGGAACACAACTCTAGCGCTTGCTGAAAAGTATGAGCTATCAGAAAACTTAACGACGTATACTTTCCATTTGAGAAACGCAAATTGGTCAACTGGTGATAAAATCACATCGTATGACTTTGCAAATACATGGAAGAAAAGTCTTCAACCAAACTTTCCATCTGACAACTCATTTCAGCTCTATGTGATTAAAAATGCAAAAGCGGTTAAACTTGGGAAACTGCCATCAAGTCTTCTTGGAATCAAAACACCAGATGAGAATACACTTGTTGTTGAACTCGAGAGACCTGTTCCATATTTTCTTGAAATGCTTCATCACCCCATTTTCTATCCTGTTCATACAAAAACTGACCAAGCCAATTCAAACTGGGCTGCAGAGGCCAAAACCTACACGAGCTCAGGTCCTTTTATAATGGAATCTTGGCAACACAACGCCGAAATCATTGCGAAAAAAAACCCACATTACTGGGATCAAAAGAAAGTAAAGTTACAGGGTATTGAGCTTTGTATGGTAGATCCTGAAACAGGCTGTAAACTCTTTTTAACTAAAAAACTCAACTGGGAGGGATCTCCCTTTTCTTCTATTCCCATGGACGCCATGGATAGTTTTGCAGAGAAAGGAATGATTCAATCAAAACCAATTCTTGGTACCGACTGGATTCGAGTGAACATTGAAAAAGGCCCCCTTAGCTCAAAGAAGTTTAGAAACGCCCTTGCCTTATCTATCAACCGAAAAGAACTTGTAGATCATGTGATCAAAAAAAATAGCTATATTGCAACTGGGATTATCCCAGCAATTATGAACCAAAGTCAGTCTCATTTTGAAGATGGAAATCAAAAAGAGGCCAGACTTCTTTTTGAAGAAGTACTTGAAGAGGGGAACCTAAGAGTGGAGAGCTTCCCATCCATTACTCTTACATATGTAGCAAGAAGATCATCAGAGGTGATTTGTCAAGCTATTCAGCAGCAGTGGATGGACACTCTTGGAATAAAAGTGAAGCTGCAACCTCTAGAAATGAATGTTTATTTTAACGCAGTTTCTAAAAGCCAATATGAGCTTGCTCTTGGAAATTGGATTGCGGATTATAATGATCCCATCTCATTCTTAGAATCCTTTGAAACCAAAGAAACCGGGTCTAATAATACAAATTGGGAAGATCAAACTTACATGGAGAAAATTCAAGCATCGATGAAAACAGCAGATCCGATTGCTCGAAACATTCTTTTAAGGGAGTGTGAAAGCATTTTAATGGATGCGATGCCTGTTATTCCAATCTGTAACCACTCAATGCAATATATTAAAGCAGATAACGTCAAAGGTGTGGTTCTTACTAATATGGGCTCCATTGATTTTAAATATGCAAGCGTTGAGGAAAAATAATATGAGTAAAACAATTTGTATTGCATTACTTTCATCCCTACTATGCTTTTGTAAAGGATATACTAACCTGCAAATTTATAACGATAGTCCCTATAAGCTACATGCGACCATCCTCTCGGCTGATGGACAAAATTTAGGATCTATGGAAATTATTCCCCAGCATCAAATGGACTGGAAAAGCAGTTATGATAATGCTACAACTTTTTCACAAACTCCTTATACCGTCATCCTAAGATGCCCATCTGGAAAAGAATATGGTATCTGGACAGAGGTGCCAACGGGAGCCACGGTGACTGCGCAAGGATCACAGGGCGATAAAATTTGTCCTCTTCCTAAAAAGAAAAACAGTGAGATACCTGGTGTTACACAAGAAGGATCTGATTTGCCCAGAGCACCTGCAAATCCTCTTTCAAAATAAGAGAAGGCGACCTAAAGAAATATCATGATCCCCTACCGGCAAAAAGTCATGGAAGAGTTGCTCTTTGTATCCAACACCAATAGTTATCCCTTTATAATCTTGTAAAAAACGGTCATAGTGGCCTTTACCATAACCGAGCCTATGATAATTTTCATCGAAACCAAGAGCTGGAACAAGGATACAATCTATTGAATCATGTTCTTTTTTCTTTGCATAATTTTCTAAAGGCTCATAAATACCTAAGGATGATTTTTTAAGCCTCTCTAAGGAAGTTATTTGGTAAACGGCAAGACTCTCACCACATACTTTTGGCAAATGCAATTTTCCATCTTTACAGAGAATTTGATTGATCTTTGTAAGATCAATCTCTTTCTTAATCGGCACAAAAGAAAGGACGCTTCTAAACACAGAAAGCTCGATAGACAAACTTTCAAATAATTTTTTATGTGCAAGCGCTCTTCTACTACTTGAAAGCTCCTGTCTTTTTTTCAAAAGAAAAGAGCGAAGAGCTCTTTTCTTTTCTAATAATTCATCAGGTGTCATCTACAGGCTTCCCTTTTTCATAATTGACTCTTTGAAGCAAGATTCCATCTTTGTCATATAAAGTTGCAATTCCATCTCCTCTTGCAATTGATGAGATGGGCTCTTTTTTCCCTTTTTTGAAGTAACTTCCTTCATAAAGGTTCTCATTTTCATATTCTTCTATAAGCATGATAGATCCATCTGCATAGAAGGCTAAACTTTTGCCATGCTTTTCATTGTGATACATTTGCCGCTCAGACTCATTTTCTCCAGATGGATACCAGGTATTGATTTGGCCATGAATTTCTCCTTCATACCAATCGAGTCTCATTTTTGGTTTTCCCGACTCGTAATAAAGAATCTCCTCTCCATGTTTTTCACCATTTTCAATATAATAGGTATTTGAAATGGAACCATCTTCAAAAAAATGTATCATTTTGCCTTCGATTTTACCATCTGTGATTTCTAAACGCCTATGAAGCCTACCATTTTGATAGGAGACTTTAAAGCCTTGATAGTCATCAACACCGCCAATTAGAGCTTCTTCTAAATCATAGTAGCTAGCGCTTTGTAAACGATTTTTTTTATAATTTTCTACGTATTTGGGATGGGTGTCATTTCCAAAAAATTCAGATACTCCATGTTTTTCACCAAAAACATAGTTTGTAATTTTCTTGACTTCTCCTGATGCATATAGCTCTTTACATTCTCCATGCATATATCCATTTACATACTCAATGCTTTTTATCTGTTGACCCTGTTCATCATAATAAGTGCAGATACCATCTATCACCCCTTTTTTATAGGGAACTCTAGCAATCATGTTTCCTTTGTCATTGTAGGCAAATGAGATTTCATCAAACATCCAGCCAAGTGCGGCGTCAATGGAAAGATCTCCAATTCCTTCAATGGTGGTCGCTTCTAACTTTAGTACCCCATTTTGATACCACTCTAAATATTTACCAAAAGCTCTTCCATTTTTAACTTCTAGATATTGTTTTATTTGGCCATTGTCATGATAAGAAGTCAATTTGGAAGGCGTTTTTCCCTCACTGTCTTTGGAGAAAATTTGTTTTACTACCTTGTAGGGCTGCTCTGACAAAAAGTCATTAGTAGAAAGTTGAAGGAGTCGATCCTTTTGACTTATGGTTTCACTAATTCCATTTCTATCTGTCAGCTGCACACAAACTAGATGACTCACGGTTCTATTTTGACAACTACACGCAAATATTAGAGGTAATAAAAATAAGATTTTTTTCATAAATTAGCTTTTTTTCTCTTGAATTACTCTTTTAATTAGTTCACTTGAAAATAAATATACCTCTCTACCAAGATCCATCTTCTTTTTAGAAATATGTAGCGATCGAATCAATAGTTGGGGTCTTGTAACACTCTTCTGTTCTGATATACCCAAAGCATCGATGCCTTCAATAAGGGAAAGAACTCTTTTTATATCTGTT
>JAJFMG010000208.1 GCA_021772295.1 Chlamydiota bacterium
AATGTATCAATGCGAAGATCTTCAGTCTCAATTTGGATTTCATTCCCCTCTTCAACCTCAGGTAATACATCGACCGATGCAAAACTCGTATGTCTTTTTGCGTTGCTATCGAAGGGAGAAATCCTAACAAGTCTATGTACACCACGCTCAGCTTTTGCGTAACCAAAACTAAAGGGGCCGTTGATTTTAAGTGTGATACTTTTAATTCCAGCAACGTCTCCATCTACAGATTCAACGACTTCTGTTTTCCAGCCCCTCTTTTCTGCCCAACGAAGATACATTCGAGAAAGCATGTGGGCCCAGTCGCAAGATTCTGTTCCACCAGCGCCAGCATTAATATTTAGATAGCATGAACTTGGATCAAGTTCATGGGAAAGCATTTTTTTGATTTCAAGTTCTTCTAAGTCTTTTAAGATTGAGCTAAGTTCTAAGAGAAGTTCCTGATAAAGCTCTCGATCTTCCTCTTCTTCTATTTCTTCTAAAAACTCTTTTGCAGCGGCAAATCGAGTTTTCACTTCATTAAAAGGTACCGTCCATGCCTTTAACTCATTGCAGCTTTTGATAATTTGATTTGCAGTGTCAGTATTTTCCCAAAAGGATGCATCTTCCATCTGAGATTGCATAATTTTGATGTCCTTTTCTTTACAAGCAATGTCAAAGATACCTCCACATATGAAGAATTCTTTGATCCATATCTTTCAATTGCGTCGCAAGATCTTCTTTCATTTCTCTCTCAATTAGAATTAAACTACCTGCTAAGATAACCTAAAAGAGAGGAAATAACAATAAAAATTCAGGTCTTTTAACTGATTCCTTTACATAAAAAAAGTATCGGTTATAATTTACGCAAGAAAATTTATCGGGGGAAGCTATTCCCTAAACACCAGTTTATTGATTGTTAAGGAGGAAAAAATGGCAGTAGTAGGTACAACAGAAAGCGGTTTCATGACACAAGCCTTTGAAGGATTAAGTTATGCAGCAAGCGCTACAAGTGAATTTGCAGTTAGTGCAGCAAGTTCATTAGGAAATGCAGCAACAAGTGGATGGGAAATGGCTTGTGACGGAGCAAGTTATATTTCACAAATTACAGCTCCCTATATTCAGTCTTTAGGAGAGTTTTTCGGCGGAGATGCTGATAGCGCAGTATGGATAGTTACAATTGGTGCAGTAGGTCTTGCACTTACAGCTATTGCAGCATACCTCTTCTGTGGACAAACATCTGAAGCAAAAAAAGATGAAAAAGCTACAACAGATGAAGCTACAACAAAAGAAGTAGCTACGCCAGCAGCTACAACAGAAGAAGCAGTTACGCCAGCAGCAGATACAACAGATGCAGCAGCTACGCCAGCAGCAGCTACGCCAGCAGCAGATACAACAGATGCAGCAGCTACGCCAGCAGCAGATACAACAGATGCAGCAGCTACGCCAGCAGCAGATGCAGCAGATACCGCAGCGTAATACTTAGGTATACCTATCAAAAAAAAGCCTCTATTTACGTAGAGGCTTTTTTTATTTGGATTTGCTTTTCACTTTCAAAATGATACGTCCAAAAAGGGCTATTTAGACACTTTTTTTCTCTACTAATTTTTATTTCAGATCCAAATTGTTCCAAAGTCACTTTTTCAAAAGGCATGACTTCTAAAAAGAATTCCCCCTCTATTGATATATCTTTTGCCATCAACATTGAGCCCTCATGCAAAATAATATGACATGACTCCTCTCGCTTAATACAAGATTGCCAAAAGTTTGGAGACAACGGTATTTGATAACTTGCATTTTGAATTGTGACATTATCTAGAGAGCAGATTCCAGATTCGTGACCACAAATTCGCAAACTTCCCTTTAACTTTAAGTCCCGGATGAATACATCTACTACTTCTAAGTAAAGCTCAGCGCCAAAGTAGATAGAACCTCCTTGGATTTTCTGTCCAATAATGGAGTAAATCGGCCCAAGTGCAGGATGAAAATCAAATAAAAAATTTGGCCCATTCTTTTCAAAATCAGATCTAGTTGCAAGTTTTGGAATCTGAAGTTTGCTGTGAATTGAAAGAAGTTCTTCATGATTTTTGGCAATATCATAGAGACAACTTACAGGGGTCTCTAATTGATTATCTGAACTAAGCTGCTTAGTCGTAGAAATCGTTTTTTGCCTTTGATAATATGTAATAAAGGTTTGATTCTTATCCTGAAGTTCTGAGGCTATGTCTTGAGCTAACGTTTCAAGTCTTGCAATATCACTCTTGGTTTTCTGCTTTCCATTAAATACTGTGTGCGACTTAAAATTTGCGATAGGTTGATAGGGTGTTTTTGCATCAAAGATTTCTATAAGTCTTTTGATGTCAACAAAAAGAATATTTGTATTGGAGGGGTACTTAGAATATTGATTTTCGCTTTCCCGCGCATCTTCAATTCCATATTTCTCAAAATGGCAGTATTCAATGGAAGCTACACCTTCTTTAGATCCATTTTTCAAAAAGACATTGACACCTTCTTTCGTATGCAACTTTCTTTTGCAGGATAAAAATCCAAATTTTTTCTTCCTTAATGCTCCATAACCAATAAAAGCCAGGATTCCATAATCACTACTTGCAACAGGATTATTTACCTGTCGAAATAAGAGCGTTTCAATAGATTGGAGTGATAAAATAGAAAGAATTTTTTTCTGATAAGCTAAATGCCAAATTTCTCCGTGACCACCTGGCTTTAAAAGAAGCTTTGATACATTTTCAAGAGCCCATTTTCCTTCTTTATCAAACGCTGGAACTAATGGCTGTTTGATAAAATAAAAAGAGCTCTTTGGGCGATTAAACCAATTGTTTTTCTCGCAGAATTCAAAAATACAATCATGATTTTTTTGATCATTTGAGGTCATCATAACAATTGGTGTTATGATTTTTTTTCCAAATAATTTTTGATAGAGATATTCTCTTGCCTCTACATCTCGAATAAGTAAAGAAAGCAGCGTGTTTCCCATTAGAGGTAGCATTGCAGCTGGAAGATTAGGACCATTGTGATTTTCTTTATAGGAAAGCCTGTCAGCTACCCCACCAAGTACATAAACTTCTGCTATTTTATCCAGATGAGCAATCCCTCCATGAATATAATTATCTACGTCGGGATTTATCATTGTTAAATCAATCCCCCTTGGAGGTTCGATTCGGGTATTAGTTACTTGCAAAGTATCATTCAGAGTCTCTATAACATTTTTTTGATATCCAAGAATTCCTCCATAAGAACTATAATCTTGCTCTACCTGGATAAGTTCTATAAGAAGATTTCTAAAATCTTCGATACTTGGTAAAGACTCAAATACATGCGCTTGACCAATTGTAATCAAAGCTTTGATTACATATTCACATTCCGGGCTAAGTGATGAAAAAAAAGGTGATTGCAAAATGAGTCTTTCAAACGCAGCTGTAACACCCTTAGATGCATTAAGAATATCTATTTTTTCAAATACACTGGATGCATTTTGTACTTTTAATAAAATATAATCTATTTCTTGGGCAGTTATTGCTGACATTTAACACTATTTTTTCATATATATCTCTTATTATATTTATAAAGGATTTTACTTTTTTAGAACACGACAAGCCGAGATAACTTACATTCCAAACGAATAAAATAACGTTGGAAATGAAAAATTAAAAAAAAAATAACAGTGACAACGATTTTTTTTGAC
>JAJFMG010000209.1 GCA_021772295.1 Chlamydiota bacterium
TTTGCTAATCAAGAAATATCCAAGAAGCAAAAGAAAAATCGTAAGTGTCAAAGACATGGTAGTCTCTGACAAAGGGAACCATTTTACCCCAAAAGAGGAATGTAAAAACAGATTAAGAGACACTGCGCACGCTGCCGCAGCAGGTATAGGTAACCCAGTGAAGTGTTTTTTAAATTCTAACTTGTTTGTAAAATTATTCTCACTCTCTCTTGCCATCACATTATAACGAACTAAACGTAAAACCCCGCAAATCGTATAAACCATTGCGCCAATCATGACAAAAAAGCTAAGCCCTGTTTTTTGAGTCAGGGTTAAGCTTTTTAAAAGAAGTACAGATGGAACCACTCCAAAAGACACCGCATCTGCGAGTGAATCAAATAGAGCGCCATATTCACTTTCAGCATGAATCAACCGAGCAAGCGCTCCATCAATTAAATCAGCAAAAGCTGCAAGCAAAAATAGGATCGATGAAGTATGCAAAAGTTCATAGGGAGCAGAATTTGACGGATATAAATTTGCTTTAAAAATGATCAGCAATCCACAAGAAAGTGCAAATGCAGTCACTATATTTGGGATCATGTAGACTCTACGCATATTTATTCCTTTGGTCATTGTTTCAGATGTACGAAAATACCGTTTAAAAAGCTACGGTAAAGCGTAACATATTTAGAAAAAAAACAGACGTTTTTTTTCTAATGTACTCTCTTTCATATTGTTGAAAAAAAAGCGCAATTTTTTCTTTTTTTTTGCTAGACATATGAAAGGCGCATACCATATATAGATTGTTAAAAGGCAAAACACTACCATATATAGTGTTTCCACCTTAAATCACGTAATCTTAGAAAGTTGGCGTTTTTTAAGGCAGGCATGCTATAAATCATGATAAAAACGCTCATTTCTAAGAGGAAAAACATGTCCAAATTAGGCGCTTCTAAAGGTAAAGATTCACAAGTAATAGAAAAAGAAACACAGGCAACTGTTGTAAAACGAAATGGAATGATTGCGCCCTTTCAAAGGGAGCGAATCTATTTAGCCCTAGAAGCTGCAATTCGAGATACAAAGAGTCTTGAAAAAAATGCTGTTTTAAATGAAGAGCATAAGCAAATTGCTGAAACAATTACCAATTTAGTAATGAATGAAGCGCTTCGTCTCTCTGAAAAAAAAGTATCTCTTACAGTTGAGGGAATACAGGATCTTGTTGAAGTTACCCTTATGAAAAATGACCACCACGACATTGCAAGAGACTATATTATCTATCGAGACAAGCAAAAGGAACTTAGAAAAAACTCTTATCTTAATCTCAAAATCAAACGAAAAGATACAACCATTCGTTTCAATCCCATTAAAATTGCATCATCGATTGAGAAAAGCTTTCGAAGAACATATCAAATTGTAGAAAACACCCCACAAGAAATCATTGAAGCTGTAAATGTGCTTACCCAAGATGTGGTAAAAGTTGCAGCAGAGCTTGCAAAAACGCAGGAAGATTTTTCTATATTGCATATACAAGATCTAGTCGAAGAAAAGTTTATGTCGGAGGGGTACTTTGAAGTTGCTAAAGACTATATTCTTTATCGAGCAGAAAAAGGAACGCAAACTCCCTTCTTAGAGAAAACTTCAAAAAAACATATCGAGAGTGGAAAGCAATTTTCTTACATTACTAAAGATGGAAAACAGAAAAAACTTTCTGAGTCTGCAATTAAGAGAAGACTTAAAAATGCAACCGATGGGCTCTCAGATGTTAACTTTGAAGATCTACTAGAAAGTGTCACCCTTAATTTCTATGAAGGAATGAAAGAAGAAGAAATTGACACAGCATACTTAATGGCTACAAAGGCAAAAATTGAAGCAGAGCCTAACTACTCATTTGTAGCATCTAGACTTCTTCTGGATAAACTCTATAAAGAAACATTGAACATCTCCTTTTTTGATGCAAGCCTTGCCAAAGAGCACAAAAAATACTTCAAATCCTATTTCAAACATGGAGTATCTATTGGAAGAATATCAGAAAAACTTCTTGATTTTGATTTAGATAAACTTGCCGATAGCATTGATTTGCAAAGAGATTACTCTTTTGCATATCTTGGTATTCAAACGCTTTATGACAGATACTTTATCCATGAAAATGAAAAGCGTTTAGAAACCCCGCAGCTTTTTTGGATGAGAGTTGCAATGGGTCTTGCTGTGAATGAAAAGAAAAAAGAAGACAAAGCTATTGAGTTTTATAATGTCATGTCAAAATTTCAATATATTCCAGGAACACCTACTCTTTTTAATTCAGGAACGCAACACTCTCAACTGAGCTCTTGCTACCTTTCTACCATCTCTGATGACTTAGGGCATATTTTCAAAATCATTTCTGATGATGCGCAACTCTCTAAATGGGCCGGCGGACTTGGAAATGATTGGACAAACGTGCGAGCCACAGGTTCTGTTATTAAAGGAACAAATGGAAAAAGCCAAGGTATCATTCCTTTCTTAAAAGTTGCCAATGATACAGCGGTAGCTGTCAATCAAGGAGGAAAAAGGAAAGGCGCTATGTGCGCATATTTAGAAACCTGGCATTTAGACATTGAAGACTTTTTAGAGCTTCGAAAAAACACAGGTGATGAAAGAAGACGTACTCACGACATGAATACAGCTAACTGGATTCCAGATCTTTTCATGAAAAGAGTAAAAGACGCTCAAAAATGGACTCTTTTTAGTCCATCGGATACTCCCGATCTACATGACCTATATGGCGCAGCTTTCGAAAAGAGGTATTCTGAATACGAAGCAATGGCTAAAGATGGCACCCTTACTCACTTTAAAGAAGTAGAGGCACTAGATCTTTGGAGAAAAATGCTTAGCATGTTATTCGAAACAGGACATCCTTGGATTACTTTTAAAGACCCATCCAATATCCGCTCCCCTCAAGATCATCGAGGTGTTGTACATAGCTCTAACCTATGTA
>JAJFMG010000210.1 GCA_021772295.1 Chlamydiota bacterium
CGTAGCTCTTAGTGCAGGTATTGTAACTACTCGAGTAACCTCAGAAAAAAAAGATGCAAGTCTTGGAAAAGACATTACACAGCAACTTTTTGCAAATCCTAAAAGTCTACTTTTGGCAGCTGGTGTAATTTTTGGAATGGGACTACTTAGTGGATTTCCTTTCTGGGCATTTGCATTAATTGCAAGTGGTGTTGGAGGAACTGGAATAAGGCTCTGGACTAAATTTAGAAAAGAAGCCGCAAAGGCTGCTGGTGGCGGCGCCATCTCCACCGATGTAGAAGGACATACTGTTATTAGAGGATCTGGAGATGATTACGCTCTAACCCTGCCTGTTATTCTTGAAACTGGGGTAAGTTTATCTGCTGCCCTCAAGAAAGAAAAAGCTGGGGCGACTTTTATTGAAGAGATGATTCCAAAAATGAGAAATGCTCTTTATCAAGATTTAGGGGTTCGATTTCCTGGTGTCCATGTTCGAACTGAAGCTCCTAAACTTGCAACCAATGAATATGCTATCTTCCTTAATGAAGTACCCATTACAAGAGGTAGAGTGTTAGATCACGCTGTACTTACAAATGAAACTGAAGCAACTCTAAAACGATATAATCTTCCCTACACCAAAACTAAAAATGTAGTCGGCCAAGCCTCTTTGTGGGTTGATAACAAGTACATCGAAATTTTGAAAAAATCAAATATCAAATTTTGGGATACACAAGAAGTTCTCATTTTAAATCTTTCCTATTTTTATAAAAAACATGCGAGTGAATTCTTAGGAATCCAAGAAGTAAGAGCTATCTTAGAATTTGTTGAAAAATCTTTTCCAGATCTTGTAAAAGAAGTGACAAGACTCGTTCCTCTTCAAAAGCTCACTGAAATTTTTAGAAGATTGATTCAAGAAGAAGTTTCTATCAAAGATCTAAGAACTATTTTGGAAGCTCTATCTGAGTGGGCCCAATCTGAAAAAGACACTGTTTTACTTACTGAATATGTGAGATCTTCTCTGAAAAGATATATCAGCTATAAGTATTCTCGCGGTCAAACGGTTCTTTCAGTATATCTTCTTGATCCTGAAATCGAAGATATGATCAGAGGAGCCATTAAACAAACCTCCGCTGGATCATACTTAGCTTTAGATCCAGACTCGGTGCAGCTAATATTGCATGCTATGCGAAAAATTGTGGTACCAACACCCCCAGGTGGTCAACCACCTGTGTTACTTACAGCAATTGATGTGCGTAGATTTGCTAAAAAGCTTATCGAAGGCGATTTTCCAGATCTCAGTGTCGTCTCTTACCAAGAAATTGTACCCGAAATTCGGATACAACCCCTTGGAAGAGTCCAACTATCATAAATCCTTTCCATCTCATCAAAAAAAGAGTATATAAAAAAATAAAGAAACATAGGTTTATTCGATGAGTGATGAAATTCCAGAAATCCAAGGCATGTCAATGGGTGATCAGGAAATTCGTACAGAGAAAGCAGAAGAAAAGCAAGAGCTTAAAAACTCTGAGATTCGCCAGGAAGCAAGTAAAGCAGCCTTTAAAGAATGGGCAGCTATGGGTGAATTCAGTCCACTTTTGATGTCCAAAAAATTCAAATCTCTCGATGAACACCTTTCGAAAGCTCCCACAGAATCAAAGCAAACGGCTAAAAAAGAATCTCCTACTAAAACACCTGACGCTGCAGCTATTTTAAAGATTGCACAATCGCATGCCAAAAGCAATGTAGAGCTTCAAGCAAAAACACTCCTACTTATCCTTACGAGGTTAGATGATGCTGACACAGTTGATGAGATTTTAGAAAAGATCATCGAAGTATACAAAGATCATTATTTAGTTGATGAAACTCTCGATTTTTTACTCGAGGCATCGAGAGGAAAAGACGCACAATCCAACAAAATTGCCCATGCAAAAAGTATCTTTAATGAAAGATATGACAGAGAAATCCGCGTTGGAAAAAACATCAGCATTGAGGCGCGCAAATTTTCCAAACAAGGTCTTGGATCACCCACCGCCCTTCGCGATATCTATCGCGATATGACAGGCAATCCAAGAGAAGCTCCTGATTTATTTGATGAACTCAATGCCAACTTTAAATTTTCCCAAATGAACCAGGTTATAGATTTTATCTTGCATTCTCTTGGTACGGATTTAAAAGCCAAAGGTCCATCGATTTCAAGACCAGAGCTTAATAGACTTTTTTCAGAAGCAAGAACTATGCAAGCGATTCTTGGACTCTATCGTTTTTTTCAAAAACGAATGACAATGATTCAAAAGCAATTCGATATGGAAGATCTTCCCTGGCCACCCAAAGTCACATTTGAATATTTAGCTAAGATCCTGATGAAATTACTAAAGGAAAGATATCCCAATGGAAATAAAGTGTTGCAACTCGCATCTTATTTTGGCATTTCTGAGGAAGTTGCAGCGCAAATCATCCTATTCTCGCAGTATCGAGATTCGATGAGGCACCTATCGCCCAAACTTTTTAAATCTGAGCGACACAGACAAGATACGCTTCTTGCCATATTAGATGGTCTATCTGATTTAGAAGATATGTTAGAAGAAGAGGATGAAGAAGAGGATGAGGACGATGAATTTCCAACTCCTCGAAACCAAAAAGATACTTTGGAATAATGGAACGGTTTAACGAAATTATTTTTGATTTGGGCAACGTAATAGCGCTTCCCCTCTTTGTAGATAAAAATCTTGCTTGTAAACTCATCGTCGATGAGAATTTCCCCATCCAAATTGAAATGGATGAGGAATCAAATCAGCTTATTGCAGCAGCTACCCTTTTCGAAATTCCACCGGGTAGATTTCGTGAAGAGGTTCTTAAAGAAGCGCTCAAAGCAAATTTTGAAATTCGAAAGGATGGATATTACCTAGCCTATATTGAAAAGAAATCTAGCCTTGCACTTATTGAAAACATTAGTCCTATTAAGCTTACAGGTGAAAAACTCGCGCAAAGACTAGAACACATGATAAATTATGCAAAACTTTGGAAAGAGGCAATTGAAAGCGGGAAAACGGCTCCCCATATAAAGCCCATCCAAAGCGATGGAAACGATCTGCCCTTTGGAATCAAACCATAGCATGATTGACTTAAATGACACTCCTCTTTCCAAGATTTGGAAGCAGATCAAAACAATTGATCATCACGGGATCAATATTCCCCTTCTTTCCATTCACACAAAAAATAGCTGCGGGTGTGGAGAGATTTATGATCTGATCCCTTTCATTAAATACCTACAACAAATTGGGTTCGATACAATCCAACTTCTTCCATTAAACGATTCTGGGTTCGACCCAAGTCCCTATAATGCCTTGTCATCTCTTGCTATAAATCCTATTTACATGTCCCTATCAGAGCTCCCAGACGTAGATGAACCTGATTTGCAAAGACAAATTCGATCCATGCAAAAACTTACCAAACTCAAAAGAGTTCCCTATCAAAAAATTTATCGCAAAAAGATGGCTTTCCTACGTCTTCTTTTTCAAAAGGCAAAACCCACATTACACTCTCCTGACTTTATAGCATTTATTCAGGAAAATTCCTGGCTTACAAATTATGGCATTTTTAAAGTCATCAAAGAAAAATACCCCAATCAAATGCCATCTGATCTGATGGAGCCTTCTAAATCCATTTTAAAAAAATTAGCTATAGTCTATGAAAAAGAAATTCTTTTTCATAGCTATGTGCAATACCTTCTGTTTACTCAACTTTCTTTGGTCAAACAAGTCGCTGAAAAACATCAGGTTTTCATTAAAGGTGATATCCCAATCCTGATTAGTTTAGATAGTGTTGAAGTGTGGTCTGAAAAGTACCTTTTTGACACACATTTTGAAGCGGGAGCCCCACCTGATATGTTCAAAACAAAGGCGCAAGTTTGGGGCTTTCCCATTTTTAATTGGAAAGCAATGCAAGAAGACAATTATAACTTTTGGAAAAGACGTTTACAATTTGCATCTAACTTTTATCATATCTATCGAATAGATCATGTAATTGGATTTTTCCGTATCTTTGCAATCCCTAGAGGGGAAAGTGCAGAGACGGGTTACTTTATACCAAGAGATCCTAAAGCTATTATCTCCATTGGAAAATACCACCTAGAGCAACTTATTTCTTTTTCCAATATGCTACCGATTGCAGAGGATTTGGGATCAGTACCAAAGGGCATGCAAAATTGCTTAGAGAGCCTTGGCATATGTGGAACGAGAGTGTTTCGTTGGGAAAAAGATACTACCAAAGAAAATTTACCCTTTATCATGCCATCTGATTATACTCCGATTAGCATGACATCAGTATCGACCCATGATTCTCAAACTCTCACCGAATATTTTAAACGACACCGGGTTGATGCAGAAAAATATGTGAAACTCCAAGGCTTCAAATACAGTAAAAAACTTAATGCCCATCTTAGGAAACAACTCCTTCTACAATCCCATCAAACGCCTAGTATTTTTCATATCAATCTTTTACAAGAATATTTAGCAATGTTCAAAGAACTTTCATGGAAAGATGCCAAAGATGATCGAATCAATGTTCCTGGAAAAGTGTTAGCTAGAAATTGGGTTTATCGATACAAACGTAATATAGAAACAATTTCTTCCCACAAAGAGTTAAAAGAACTGTTTTTAGAAATCAAATCTAGCTCTTGCAACAAGCCCAGATAGCGATAAGTTTCCTTCTTGCCTTTGATAGATGAGCATATCAGGATTATCGGACATGCTTCTAAGCAGTCTATTGAAATCAAGCCATAGATGCTCTTCCCATCCAAGATCAAATCCTAAATGAAACCTATCATCAGATAGTCCAAATTCTGCTCGAATACCAATCGCTAAATCAAAATTGGGTTGGATATCATAATAATCATCGCGGAAGGTATTTTGATAGCTAGCTCTTGTCGCAACATTATTTTCAATGAGCAGACTCTCTTGTTTCTTAAGGTCAAATTTCCCCCATAACAGAGCTATATCACCGGATCCAAAAATGGACCAATTTTTGTTAAAGTGCCAAACAGTCTCAAGACCTGCAAGAAGACCAACTCCCCAAAATTTTTGAGACCATCTATTACGATTAGTTTCAATTTGTCCGGGAATACCACGATTTTCATATTCGCCTTTCACTCGAAAATAATTATTATTCCATGCGCCTCGAACTCCTGCAAAGGGACGAATACTAAAAAATTTACTCGCGCAAAAGTACCTACCAAGCTGAGTATCGATTTGATTAAATTGCAATCTCCATACAGCTTTTAAAGACGTAGCAGGAGCATCGGCATCTCGATCCCACCAATTAGTTAAGGTTTTGGTTCCAAGAGAATTAGTGAGTACTGTTGTAAAATCATCGTTAAATGGCGCAACACTTATCGAATCATCTGCTCTGTTATAAATATATGTCCAGTTTGCAGAAACATCCCAGTCATCGTGATCCGTATCAACTCCAAGAGATAAGCGCAGGCCGGGATCCCAAGACCCTTTGACTCTTTCTACCCCTTTGCCAACTTGCACTACATTATTTGGAAAAAGCACATCATTTTCAAGAACAACTTCACCCTTCGTCGCGTATTCAAGACCATTAAGTCTTCCATATTGATAAAGAAATTCAGCTGTAACAAATACACCCCACGAATCAGTATTTGCAGGATCATCCGCTGTAATTAACTCTTTATCAATATGCGGCTTTGTTTCATATTTCTCAGGAGCTGCCGCTGTTACCGCTTCATGAATCTCTGCAAAAGCTGTAGATGTTGTAAGAAGAGTAATAAAGAGAAATGGAACTGTATATTTGTTCATGCTTTTACCTAAAAGAATATGAATCTTTTTAATTCATGTTTATTATTTTTTTCTATAGCATTAATATTATGAAGCTTCAACAAATAATTTTTATTTTTGTCCTTTTTGCTAGCATTCCTCTTTTAGGAATGCATTCGCAATCTGATCAAAAGCCCTTATCTGATTTGCATCTCAATGCCCTTTTTTATAGTTTAGATCCAAATTCTATCTCCCAAAACTTTGCTTTTTATTATCTCTATTCCAACACCCAGCAAGGAGAAAAAGCGCTTAAGCAAGCCTATGATCTGATCAACAAACAAAGAGGTACAGAAGAGAGATTTATCCCCATTAAAATTCCAGCGCTGGATATGGATCGTATTATCTCAATCGCATACAAAAAGCCTCGAGATAAGAAAGTATCTCTTTCTGATGATCAGCTTGAAATTATCGATCATTTTTCAAATCATCTAGCCAATCGATCATTACTCGGACATCATATATGGGAAGAAAAAGACCTTTTAACTCTTAAAGAAAGCGAGATAGACCTCGCAAGAGCTTTGCTCATATATCAATTTGATCGCTCTGAAGAGGGGAAAAAAGCGATTTTAGAATATGAAGCCCACATTGATTTAATGACACTTCAAATTGCTGCTAAACTTTCTAAAAATCCAACCGATCTTGAGAAAATCGAAAAAATCAATGATTTCATCTTTCATGAAATGAAGTTTCGTTTCCCACCCCACTCACTATGGGCAAAGGATGTTGATGTCTATACATTCCTCCCCTCTGTTCTTGATTCTAGAAAAGGGGTATGTTTGGGGGTTTCTATTCTCTATTTAAGTATTGCTCAAAGGTTAAACCTAAACTTAGATATTGTCACACCACCAGGGCATATCTATTTAGCATATCCCACAAAAGATGGGATCGTAAATATTGAAACAACAGCTAGGGGCATTTCAATGCCCTCAAAAACGTATCTTGGAATGAACACCATCTCGCTCCAACAAAGAAGACTCAAGGAAGTCATTGGCTTAGCGTTTATTAACCAAGCTTCTACATTTTGGGAAGGAGAGGAATATGATAAAGCAATCGAATTATATAATCGCGCTCTCATCTACATTCCAAACGATCCTCTTACCAAGATGTTTTTAGGATATAATTACCTTTTTGTAGACGACATCAAAAATGCCAACCAACTGCTATCTGATGTAGTAGATGCAGATTTCCCCTATCTACTTCGAAAAGACACGATTCCAGAAGATTATTTAAAAGGACGAGCAAGTGTACAAGCTATTAAAACAATCTTTTCGAAAGTAGATCAATCTCGTAAATCCATACTAGATAAACAAGCAAAACTCAAACAAGTTGTACAACGATATCCCAAATTTAGAGAAGCTCTCTTTCAACTTGCTGTTACATATTTACAACTTTCTCGTGAGCAAGAAGCGCTAGATGTTTTAAAAAAGTATCAGAAGCTTGACCCAAAAAACCCAACAGCGCTGTATTACCTTTCCATCTTATGCATGCAAAGGTATGACTTTGAAGCTTCGTGGAAGTATTTTCTCTCCGCTCAAACGCTTGCAAAACAAAAAAATCATGATCCTATATGTTTGAAATCCCTCAAACATGGCTTACGTCGCAAATATCCAAATCCCTATCTTTTTCACTAAAATTAAAATTTTAAGTTGCGCTCTAGAGAATTTTCCATATAATCCAAAAAAGAGTCAAATTTAGGTACATCCAATGACAAAATATATACTCAGCTTCTTACTAATTCCATTTCTACTCCATGCAAGAACAGTATCTATAGATTCAGTCATGCCCCAAAATATCCAAAAAGAAACAGGTGTGAATGAACTTACTCCAAAACAACAAACAGCGCTCGCACTCTGGCTTGAAGATCATATTGATAAAACAACTACCGCAAAAATCAACAATAAAACACTTTCCATCTCTCAAAACATAGACAATGGAACGTACCTCATCTTAAGTGATGGAACAGTTTGGCAAATCGACCCAACTACAAAAAACGTATCTTCTGTTTGGTTACTACCTTTTCCTGTCAAACTTCGAAGAAGCTCCGTAAAAGCGTATCCTACACAAATCATCGATAAAAATAGCGGTGTATATGTTAATGCACTTCGCATCGAAAAGATACCAACAGCCTTCGTCAAAAGCAAAACAAGAAAAGACGCATCAGCTCTTAGCTGAGCTTTATATAATTAAAGTATATTTGGAGTTATCAAGCTTTTGAACTTCTTCAAATCTATATTTGTCTAACTCAGATTCATCTCTTTGCATTAACTTATAAGCATCACACATGATAAGAAACAAACTCTCGCACTGGGAGCCTTGTATGTTTGCCTCCTCAGATAAAGGATACTGATAAACGACCAAATTATCCAAAAGAGCACTCGAAGTTATGATGGATCTTTCTTGTTTTTCTTTTTTCCAAGATCCTTGAATAATAATAAGCGCTCTATAAAGCGCTTCTCTGAAATATTTATCCTTAAACTTACGGGGTAATTTTTCTAGTTCATTGTTCCAAGATTCTTTCTTCAAGTGTAATAAATTTTCGTCAAAATGAAATCTGTTTGATTTAATAACTGTATATTTATCACCATCATGTTTTTCAAATTCTTTAATTGAATACTTTTCTAATTTATATGGATCTTCTCCGTTTGTAATATAATAATTAAAAATACTCTTACCTACATAATCACACTGAGAGCCTTGTATATCTGCTCCCTCTGCTAATGGATATTGATAAACCACCAATTTAGCAAAATAGGTAATTTCATCTAAGATGGGCCGGTTTTTAGAAGCCTCCGTCCATGCATCCTTAATTGAACAAAGTGCCTGACCAAGCGCTTCTATAAAAAGCGGATCATCAAAATTTGGACCCAACAAATCAAGTTTACTCTCCCAAGATTCTTCCTCACATTCAAAATACTCACTATCTGAAGAATATAGATCGGGGTCTGTATCCAGACTACCACAAGATTCTTCTTGAGAATCTTCTTCATATCTAAACACACCCTCAGTTTGAATAGCAGCCATAATATCCATCCACGAGTTAATTTAATAAGAAAATTTTAACATAAACCTTATTTAATTATTTTTTTTATTTTATTACAATTAAACCATTCCCATTTACTATTGTTTTGGGAACGTCTACAAAGACTTTTAAGTTAGGTAAGTTTCTCAACCTATCCCAAAAATATGGAATCTCGTTGGTAACCGTTTACGGGGGGGGCTAAATTTTCCCAAAGCCACTTATGAACAATGCATTAGAAAAAAATAAGAAACTTCAAAAGTAGAGTAGATTCTAATTAACAGTCCCTGAAAAGTATTAAAGTATAGAACTCCATTAGTTGAAACCGCGTCAGAATTATGGAAAAAATTCTTTGAATTGTTCACGAAGAACAGAGGGAACAATTTCATCAATCCCTTCTTTGTCGTACATGAGAAAGTAACTACATGCGATCATAATACCAAGAGGCGGAGCTATGAGCGCTACAAAAAGAGCAAGTAGGCAAATTAGAGACCTTTTGAAAGAGAGATAAGCTCTTGCATGAGTATTTTTTAGCAAAGAAATTTTACCAAAAGTAATCCCTGTCAAAGCACTAAATAAAAGAAGTTTGGTAAGAGAAAATAGGCCCCAAAACACGTCTCCCACGAACAAAAAGAGAAAAAAAACTCTCGCAGCTAATGTGGAAAAAAAACGATCTTTTGAAGGCTTTTTTTTCTCTTTTTCATTTTGGAAAAGAGAATGCACTTTTTCAGCTGTTGTCTCAGAGGAACTAGGACACACTTCCAAATCTTGATTTTCAAAGAGATCGTAGATGGGCATTGGAAGTTTACCTCTTATGTTTGATTTTATTAAAACCATTTAGTGCCGCTATTCGGTACCCTTCGGCATATGTGGGATAATTGAAGACTTGATCAATAAAGTAATCAATTTTCGCATTAAAGGACATGGCAACTTGACCAATATGAATAACCTCGGTTGCCCCTCTTCCTAAAATATGAATGCCTAGGATCTCGAGAGTATCAGTATGAAACAATATTTTAAACATTCCAATATCATTTCCTGCAATTTGGTTTCTGGCAATCTCATAATAGTAGGCTCTACCTACCTCATATTGAAATCCAAGGGATTTGAGCTCTTCTTCTGTTTGACCACAGGAGGAAATTTCAGGAATAGTATAAATTCCAATAGGGTAAAAAGTTGGAAAGTGGTGTGTTTTTACTCCAAAAGCGTTTCTTGCTGCAAGCCTTCCTTGCTCCATACCAGTTGATGCTAAAGACGGCCCACCAATTACATCTCCGACAGCAAAAATACTTGGGTTAGATGTCTGAAAAAGTGCATTCACAGGAATATACCCCCTAGCATTAACAGAAATATTGGCATTTTTAATTTGAAGCTCATCCACATTTGCTTCTCTTCCAAGAGCATATAGTAGAACTTCTGAAGATTCCATGCTTCCATCTTTAAAAAGGATATCTACGAAGTCGCCTTTATGAAGAACTTTTTCGACTTCTTTATTTCCAATAAATTTGAGACCTATATTAGTTAATGCATCTTGAAAATGGAGTCCAATTTCTCGATCAAGCAAAGGCAACATATGATCTCTTTTATCAATGACTGTCACCTCAGTTCCAAGTGCAGAAAAAAAACTGGCATATTCTGATCCGATTACCCCACCACCTAGAACCATCATTGTTTTAGGAACTTTATCAATGTTTAATAGCCTTGTTGAATCAAGCACTCTATGATTATCAAAAGGAATACTTCCAGGATTTCGAGGTCTTGAACCTGTAGCAATTAGAAATTTTTCTCCTCGAAGTCTATGCGTAATTTCCCCATTATCATCGGTAACGATTATTTCTTTGCTCTCAGTAAATGATGCTGATCCCTTCAGCAGTAACACCTTATTTCTTGCAAATTGCCTTAAAATAAGGTGCCTTTGCAAATCAAGGACTCGTTTTAATCGATAATTAAGATCTGTAATTGAAACATCAATTCTACCCTCTTCTTTTCCATAAAAACTACGTTTATAAAAATCAGTAAGATCTAAAATTGCCTCTCTTAATGATTTAGATGGAATTGTACCAGAATGCAAAGAAGCTCCACCTGGATATTCTTCTTTTTCAATAACGATAACTGACTTTCCAAGCTTTGCAGCCTGAATTGCTGCCTTTTGTCCAGATGGTCCAGAACCTATGATAATAAAATGAGCAGAAAGCTCTTCCACGTGCACCCCTTTGTTAAATAATTTTCTTACTACTTTTACCTGATTAAATCAAGTGTTGTAGGAAATCTTAGATAAGTGCTATGATTTCGCATTAAAAGTTTATTTTTAAGGACTGAATTGATATGCCAAGAAGATGCCAAGTTACTGGAAAAAAATCCATGAAAGGAAGATCCTATGCCAAGCGTGGTATTGCGAAAAGTAAGAAAGGGATTGGACTTAACATCACTGGAATTACAAAACGTAGATTCCTACCAAATTTGATGAAAAAAAGATTCTGGTACGCAGAAGAAAAACGTTTTGTAGCTCTTAGACTTTCTGCAAATGCAATGAGAACCATTGAGAAAAATGGTCTTCATAGCGTTATTTGCAAGATGCGAGCCGAAGGCGCAAAAGTTTAATAAATATCCACTTAGAAAAGTAAGACTTACAAAAAAACACTTTAAGTGTTTTTTAATAATAGTCTTACTTTTTTTATTTTCTAACCTAATATATCGATCTTACTCACCACCCCTTCCAACCAAAAATCATCCTATATTTTATTCCAGTGATTACCGAGTAAATTTAAAAAATGTACTCACAAAAGCGCTCTCTAAATCTACAAAATCAATCTATATACAAACCTACGACCTCAAAGACAAATCAATAATCTCACTTCTCAATCTAAAAGCTGAAAAGGGCATCTATATATCGATCATTACAGATAAAAAACATCTCACTTATCCCTCAAAAAAACTCTTGCCAAGTATTGAGGTCCATAAAGGCAACTGCTCAGGACTCATGCATCAAAAAGTCCTTATCATAGATGAAAAACTCTCTTTTTTGGGGTCTCAAAATCTAACGCCTACCTCTCTTTCTATGCATGGTAATATTATGGTAGGCATACATGACAAGACGCTAAGTGACTCTCTTATACAAATACATAAACAGATGCTGAAAAAAGATAAAAATGTCGCTCGAAATCTTGGCAATATCGCATTAGAACAGGGAACAATATATTTTCATCCCAGAAAAAACGTAGCCTCTCTAGAAGCTGTCACAAACATGATTAACGCAGCAAAAAAAAACATTAAAGTCGCCATGTTTACATTCACCCACCTCCCTCTTACTACTGCCATTGTAAATGCTCATAAAAGAGGTATAAAAGTAGATGTGATTATTGATAAGAACACAGCTTATGGTGCCTCAAAAAAAATCATCAATTATCTTTTAGAAAATAAAGTGCAAACCTTTGTCTCCACTGGTGTGGAGTTATTTCATTATAAAATGGCAATTATCGATGATCAAACGCTCATAATGGGATCTCTCAACTGGACAAAAGCGGGTTTTAAGAAAAATGCTGAGTTTATCATGACCTATGCACTTTCTAAAAAACAGTCAGCATACTTTAAGAAACTTTGGAGGAAAATGAAATTCTCCTCCAATCAATTAGATATAAGACAGGCAATCTAAATCAATAGTTAGATGTCAAAACACCTGGCAGAAAAAGACCCGCTTCAACATCAAATGTCTTAGCGCATCTTCTAGCCTCTGCAATAGATATATCCACTCTTCTTTGCGCAACAGGTGTAGAATAATTAAAGTTGTTTCTTGGGGGTCTAGCTCTCTGCTCCATTTTACTTACCTTGGAAACATACATAGGAAGATTAGGATACAGCTCTTTATATTCAGCAACAAATTCTCTTAGATACCAATCTTTATAATTGACTCTCAAATCCTTAAAAAATTTTGCCCGGTATATTAGCTCTTCTGTAGTTAACTCTCTTGCAAGTTTTCTAAGGTTCCGTTGTAGAGCATTTATAGCAACTTTATTTGTTTCGAAATAAGTATCAACTGTATTTACTTCATAATTTCGAAAGGTTTGTTTTCGAGCGATATCGGCCCTTAACTGATCGATAGAACAACAAAAAAGCCTTTCCAAAGTTTTTTTCAGATCTGGACTTGCATTTTTCAAAAGTGCAAATTTTAGACGATAATCAACACCTTTGAGATGCTTTTTCTGCGTCCCATCAATTGTGTTTTCAGCATCTAATATTTGTTTCATCATAGCAGACTCTGTCTTTTGAGCTGATTTAATCATCTCAAAACGACTTCGATATACAATAGAGCGAAGAGCCACCTCTTCTTCAACATCTTCTAAATTAACCCCAAGAAGAGTATCAAAATAAGCATCGCCTTCCTCCTCCATTGCTTCTAAAATTTCAATGGCTCGATCGTGATAAATCTGAAATACACCCGCTTTCTTTTCATACGTTTCTGGCTTTATTCGATTCTCATCAGTTTCACGGATTATTTTTCGAACAAATCCCTTCATTGCTTCTTGCACAGTTGTTTGTTTTTTACTCAAGGCATTTAAACGTCCAAGAGTATAATTTCTAAGCCTCTTTCCTCCAGATTTACCATCCATAAAGGTATCTGTCTTATTCACCTCTACTGGAAGCATTATCGTACTATTATGGTCTTGGTATGATCCTGAATACTTCAAATATACAAATTTTTGTGTTGCATCATACGTTCCGTTTGGATTTCTAGGATATGCATAGAGGCATGGAAAAGTGCTAGAATGGGCACCTTGCGTGCGTATCGTCGCAGACTCATTAGGATTCGAAGGATTTAGAATTTTTACATTTTTTCCATTCCCAATTTGATCTTCAGCACCTTCTGCCTTAAAATGAAGTGGCACATCATAGCATGAAACCATTTGCATGAAGGCAAGCTGAACCCGCGTCTCTAAATGCTGCTCAATCAAATCTCGGTATGATTCGATTTTTCTTTCAGGGTCACTCAAGGTATCCCATTCTTCCTGCTCTACAATCTGACCTTCCTGATGTAAAAGTGTATCATCAGACAAAGAGGTCGCGACGTAATGAATGTTTTTAGGTTGGGTTGGATGGTAAATACCATTTTCAACAACAGTTTGCGATAAGGGTTGTTGCACTCTTTTTTCTTTACCTTGGTTATTTACTAATCCAGAGGGATCAAATAAAACTCCAAGATCTTTACGTTGCCCGTCAGAGAGAGGCATTCCAACTTGCGCAGCGAGTGGTTGATTTACAACTGGACCTACCATAATAACCTTCCTTGAAGACAAGAGTCTTCCTAAAAATAAATCGAAGCCATAAGAGGAGAAAGACATGTTGCCTTGAATTCTTGTTTTTGTCAAAATTTAAATCTAGTAATTTCGTGCATAATATGACTCAAACAATCTGCATTACCCTTAGCTACGATGGAACCCATTATTTTGGGTTCCAAAAATGTAAAGAGGGTCGAACTATTGAAGCCTCTTTTACAAATGCGATTACAATATCAGGCTATGAGATCACAAACTTGCAAGTTGCATCTAGAACAGAT
>JAJFMG010000022.1 GCA_021772295.1 Chlamydiota bacterium
CTGCAATTTCTCCTGATTTAGTTACATGACCAATCAGAAAGGTTGTAATGTTATGTCCTTTAGAAAGGTGCATACATTCCATCGTAATTTCCCTTACTTGAGTTACAGATCCAGGAGAAGATGGAATATCTTGTTTATAAACAATCTGCACCGAATCAATAATTAAAACATCAGGTTTAATCTGATCGATTTGTAACTTGATGTTTGAAAAGAGTGTTTCACTATAGAGTAAAATACGATCATCCTCAATCCCAAGTCTTTTTGCGCGAAGAGAAGTCTGCTCTGCAGACTCTTCGCCGCAAACATATAAAATACAAAGACCTTGGCGAGCAAGTAAACTTGCAAGTTGAAGCATCAATGTGGATTTACCAATGCCTGGCTCTCCACCAATAAGATTTAATGAACCTGATACAAGTCCACCGCCCATGATGTGATCTAAGCCTTCAAAGCCTGTTTTGATTCTTGTAATCGAATTTACATCAATATCTTTGATGCGAACAGGTTTAGTCGTTTTCAATGGTTTAGCTTCAAAACGAACATCTTTAGTTGTCATCTCTACTTCTTCATGAAGTGTATTCCATTTGGAGCATCTTGAGCAACTACCAGCCCATTTAAAATGAGACTGGCCACAATCTTCGCATACCCATTTTGATTTGACTTTTGCCACCGTTATTTCACTCCAAGTTTATTACACGCATCTTCAGCAGCCCTTTGCTCAGCTTGTTTTTTAGATGCCCCTGATCCAGCACCTAGAATTTTCTCATCGATGAGAACTTCGATATGAAAAGTTTTATCATGATCGGGGCCTTCTTGATCAGTAATTCGATACTCAGGTTTTTGTTGCGCTTTTCTTTGCGCATAATCTTGTAAAACTGCTTTCCAATTTAATTCTGGGTTTTTAATAATTTGCAAAACTTCGTCTTCAAAATGAGAAAAGAAAAATTCTTTTACAGAACTTATTCCTCCATCTAAATAGATTGCAGCCATAAGCGCTTCAAAAAGATCAGAGAAGATTGATTGGCGCCCTCTTCCTGTATTTTGCATCTCACCCTTGCCAAGCAAGATAAAATCTCCAAGTTCTAATTTTTCAAAATAGATAGAACAGGGAGCTCCTTCAATAATCCTAGATCGAAGATAGGAAAGCTCCCCCTCTTGGAGCTTTGGAAATTGTTGAAACAAGTATTCTGTGATAATAAATCCAAAAACAGAGTCCCCTAAAAACTCAAGTCTTTCGTTGTGCTCTAACTCCAGCTCTCTATTTTCATTAAGAAAAGACTTGTGAGTAAACGCAACTAGCAAGTGAGATTGGACTTGGAACTTATAGTGAATTTTATTCTCAATTAACTCTATACTATCTACTAAATGCTGATATGTATCCATAAAACTTAAACCGAACTACCTGGAAATGTGATTTTTATGCCAAGTCTCAACCATAACTTTCAAAAGCTAAAAAGGGAAATTATTTTTCCAATCATTGATCAAAAGCTTCTTGATCTCAGACAAAAAAATCCCACCTCGAAGATCTTAAATCTAGGTGTTGGAGATATTGCAAAACCAATTGATACTACCATTGCTAAAGCCATATCTGATGCAACTCTCGAAATGACTGATCCAATCTCGATTCATGGCTATGGGCCCTCTACTGGATATTCCTTTTTAAAGGATGCCATTGTTGATACCGAGTATCAAAAATATGGAATTACTTCTGAGGAAATCTTTATTTCTCATGGTATCATTTCAGATATTACCCATATTGAAGAGCTATTTTCTAAAGAAAATAGGCTCGCCATTCCAAATCCAGCCTACCCTGTCTATTTAGACTCCAATGTCATGGCAGGAAAAACCGCTTCTCTTAATAAGAATGATTTGTTTGATGGCATAACAACGCTACAATGCACACAAGAAAATAACTTTCTCCCTGTTCCACCAAAAGCACCAAGTGATATCATCTATCTCTGCTCTCCACATAACCCAACAGGCGCAGCCTTTAGTAAAAGTGAGCTACAAACTTGGGTTGATTATGCAAGAAAAAATAAAGCGATTATTTTGTATGATGGCGCCTATGAAGGTTTTATCCGAGATAGCAACATCCCAAAAAGCATCTATGAAATTGATGGATCGAAAGATGTAGCTATCGAATTTAGAAGTTTTTCTAAAACAGCTGGCTTTACAGGCCTACGTTGTAGCTATACAGTTATTCCTCAAAATATAAATATCGATGGAATACCTGTGAATTCTTTATGGAAAACACGCCAATCAACAAAATTCAACGGAGTCGCCTATCCCATTCAAAAAGGAGCTCTAGCATCACTTTCACAAGTTGGTCAAGAGGCTTCTAAAAGGCAGATTGATGACTATCTCTTGCAAGGGAAACGCATCAAAGAAGCCTTACTTAAAAAAGGTTTTTCTGTATCCGGTGGTGACAACTCACCGTATCTCTGGATGAAGACTCCAGGCTCCACAACCTCGTGGGCATTTTTTGATTATTTACTCGAAAAATTCCATATCGTAACCATACCAGGAGTTGGATTTGGAAAATGTGGCGAAGGCTACATTCGTTTATCTTCTTTTATAACCAAAGAAACTGCAGATGAGTTCTTAGAAAAAATTACTGCAATGGAAATAAGTTGCTTCCATTTTGCCCAAGAAAGCTAGAGAAAATATAAAATTGAAAAAGGACTTTTAGCAGAGGGCTGTTTAATTCTGTGTTTCGATTTGTACCTCTTAAAAAGACATCGTAAAACTTTTTTTTAATTTTCAGTATGCTTAAAGGTTTCTTTCCTACTGCATTTTATTCATTTTAGATGATATGATTTTGCAACCCGATTGAACTTCTTTAATAGAGAGTAAAATGCGTTTTTTTATTAGTAATAAACAGGAAGTTTTTTTCCAAAACTCTGGGTTTGTGGAATTTAATGACCTCCTATCTGAAAAAGAAGTCGCTGATCTTCAAGAAAATATTTTACTTTCATTAGAAAGTAAAACTGGAAAATCACGTGAAGAAGTTCTCACTCTTTCACCTTATGAAATCTATTTACAATCTAGAGATCTCCATCGGACAAATCCCCTTTTAAAAAAAATGGCATCTAGAATGCGATTTGCAGAAATTGCAGCAAAGCTTTCTAGACAAAAGAAAATTCAACTCGCTTTCGACCAGGTACTTTACTCCCCATCACACTATCCAAGTAACGATCCCCTTTTAGCACTTTTAAATGGCCCATTAAATGATGT
>JAJFMG010000023.1 GCA_021772295.1 Chlamydiota bacterium
GAGTTCCATCTTTTTCCCATCTTCGAAGTGTGGAGATACTAACACCAAGAAAAATAGAGGCTTCGCCAATTTTATAAAATCTACTCATTGGGGTAGATAATAACAGATTTGGTTAGATTTTTGCAAGCAGTTGCGAACCCAGACTATTGAAATAAAGCATGTGCTTTCTGCATATCAGCTTCATATCCTTATAGATCTTTGTATACTTATTAACCTTTCTTGTAATGGATCCCTTTCCTCCAGAGAACGTCCATCAGCATCCTCTCCCGGTCATCTCTCAATATTTGAAACGCCGTTTCAACTCTGAAGTGCACGGATAAAAGACTTTTTGAAAAATGGTCAAAATACCTCTAATGGAGTCCAATATTCTGACACTTTTTTCGGTCTATTGTTAAGAAGATCCCCTACTACTTGAAGTTTCACATCTATTATCTTATTAAATTTTTTATTTTAATATTTCGTGCAGTTCGTTGTTGTGACGGTGAAATAAAGCATGTGCAGCTTTCTGCATATCACCTTCATATCCTTCAGATCTACATATATTTACATATCTTTCTTGTAATGAGTCTATTTCTTCCATAGAAAGTCCATCAGTATCCACTTTTAAAAGAGCTGCAATTTGACGAAGAGAATCAGCGCTAAAGGAGCTTTGAGCCTCTTGAATACCATCAAGTTGAGTTTGTGTCTCCTTAATAGCTTTAATTTGATCTCGAATCGCCTTCGTATCATCTTCTTCTGCTCTATTAGTTTCCGATCTATTAAAAAAATAATTAACAGGAGAACAACAAATAGAAACTATCATGCTAAAAATATTTCTTATAGTCGTAAAAATAGTGCCACAAAAAGATGAAGATTTTGGATCTACTAATGTTTCCAATGTACTGTCAGCATTGGGAGCTATAGGTCTTTGTTGAAGATTACTACCACGATCTGCATTTGGAGTAGTTATACTAGCCGTACTTCCTGATACTTGCATTGCCATCGAATATCCTTGTTATGCCTTAAAATGTAATCTAAAAATCTACAGTAATATGATATAAAACTCAAATAAAATAAAAATTATAAAACAATTAATTAGAATGGGAATTTTTTTTTACAAAGAAAGAATATTCACACAATGAGCAAAAATCCAGCTAATTCACTGGAAATAATTTGATAGAAAAAAAATGGTCATGTTCTGATGACGAAGCAAAATATTCATTCTTAGATTTTCTAAATCAAAAGAACTCAAAATTATGTGATATACCCGATAAACATCTTTCCAATCATTCCAAACAAAAAACCAACAACTGCACCAAATGACGGAGCCCAATGCTTTTTCAATACAGCTTGAGGAGCAATGTCTTGAAAGACCAAATAAAGAATGCCACCAGATGCAAACAGCATGAATCCTGAAGTAATTTCAGGACTTTCTGAAAGAAAAAAATAACCTGTCAGCCCAGCGATTGGTCCAATTATTGACATGGCTAAAAATACACAAATAATAAACCAACCTCGATGCTTTGATGATGATCGTATTTCAAGAAAAGCATTGAACCCTTCCGGAATATTCTGAAAAACAATTAATAAGCCGAGTAGTAATGCATAAGGCTTATCTAATAAATAAATAGCACCAAGCGCAATCACTTCTGGAACAAAATCAAGTAACATTGCTGCAAGCTGCGATACATGCTCCCGTTTTTTTGTTAGCACCTTGTCAATTGTCATTACAATAAATCCACCAAAACCAAAGCAAAGAATCACAGGAATAAAACTTAAATTTTTCATACCTTCATGAACAAGTACAAGAGAGACAGCAGAGAGCAATACACCACCACCAAATGCTATTACGGCATGACGAATCTCTGTTTCAAGCCATCGATTGCCAATATGTTCGATTGCTGCAATTGCAGCTCCTAAAACCATTGCAAGACCTGCAGATAGCGTTAAGATCGAAATAACGATCCAATCACTCATATTTTAAGCCTCAATTTTTAATGTAAAATTCATTCATTAACATTTTCTATCTAAAACATACAGCTCAAAGACTCGTTTAAAGCCAGCTCCTTTAAGCATCTGATACAGTTGTTTTCCTTTTGTATTAGATGGGCATTGATCAATAATAAGCACCGTTTTTTGATGCCCATATGATTTATTAATTTTTATTCGAAATGTAGGCTCATCAAATGTGTAGAACAACTTTTGATAGCTTGTCGATAAAACTCGAGCAATTTGTTTTGCAAATCTCTCTAACAAAAAATTCTTTTCTACAGGACTTTGCGGCGCAAAACATACGACATCTGGAATGACACTTTCTTTTTTTAAAAATTGCACAGACATATAAGATGCTAAGGTAGTAATAATTTCTAAAGGATCTCTTCTAGATACTTTAGAAAGTAATGACAGAACTGGACCTTCATTTTCAAAAGCTACTGTGATATTTCGTGGTGATTTCTGGGATTGACAAGTGGCGCAGTTGACCTGAAGGCTATGCTCTTTTGGAAAAAAACAAGACACACAACGCGTCTGATGGTCAATCAGTTGAAAAAGATCCTGGCAATGAGCGCAAAAAAAAGTATTTTTTTCCTCTATCAGGTTTTGACAATGTATGCATATCTTTGGATAGAAAAAATAGGAAAGAGCATCAAGTATTTTTGATGCTCTTTTCTGCAACTTACCTGAGCGCAAAATAAGGCTTTGCGAGACTACCCTGCATAGAAAGAGTAAAAGGCTCAGTGAGTTTGAGAAGCACATATTGCTTCATCTTGATCTTTACATTTAGCGTCCCATCTAAATCAACATAGGAAAGGTGATTGGATGAAAGATAAAACCTAGATCTTTTGCCTTCACTATAGGCATCTTTAAGCTCTTCAAGGACAACCTTTCCATCTTCAATCTTATATTCTAATTTTCCACATACAGGAACTAAAATCCCAAGGTCTAACCCGAGCCTTGAAATGATTTCAATTGGAATATCAATCAGATGATAATCTTTTTTAAAGGTATTAATAAAAGATAGCTCCCCACTTCCTGAAAAACTCTCTTTACGCCCAAGGGTACCACTGACATCTTTAAAATTAAGATCTGAAATAACAAAAGGTTTGAGTTGACTCCTTTTCTTTCCAATAACTGAGATCAAACTCGGTCTAAAATCTTGAATTTGTAAACTTGGTACTGACAAATCCCAAAGAATATCTTTTTGCCCTTCTACGGCTTTATCTATGCGAGAGCGAATAGATATACTCGGGATGTTCAAGTGCCCAGCTTCATCTGTGATAGAGAATCGATCTAGATTAATTTTTTTGGATGTTACCGAAAGCTCGCTAAAAAGAATTCCCATATTAGATCCCATTAGCTCGAAATTCTTACCTTTGAGGTATCCTTTAAATTCTGAAAGCTTGGGATTTGCTTTATGAAGAGAAAGCTCACCTAAAATGGTATATCCATCCCCAAGCTCAACTTTTGTAAATATATCTCCGTATGGCTTAGGAAGAACTTGCGCTAAATCATTTCCATCGACTTTCAAAAACCCTGTTAAACTTACAAAATCTTGGCGTTCAATTTTCGGATTTTTATTAAAAGAAAAATCTAACCCACAAAGCTCTCCTTCGATACTTTGAATAGAAAATCCATCATTTTCTCTCCAAGAACTTTTGATAGTAAGATCTCTACTTAAAGGATCTACTTCTTCTTTTTTAGCACAAATAGAAGTAACTAAAGAAATATCATCTGAGAAATATGCTTTGGTTTTTAATTCAAATGGATGTTCATTGAAATTTGTCTGCCCAAAAAGTTGCATTTGATTATCACAGATTTCAAAACCGATATTTTCTAAATTCCATGATTTATTGCCTATCCAATAGTATCCTTCTCGAAGCTCTCCCTTGGCAGTAAATGACTCATCCGATTTTTTGAGTTGATATTGCATATCAATTTGATTTTCCCACTTCATTGGGAAATCAAAAAAAGTAATTTCATCATCGCTGTGAGAAATAAATGGAAGCATATCAGCTTTACCGATAAATTTCAAAAACTCAGGGGAAAGAGATAAAGAGCCTTTTGCCTCTATCTCTTTTTCAAATAAACTAAATCGATCCAATTTGAATTTTGACCAATGATTTTTCATGTCATTTAACTCTAAATCAAAATCAATATCACAAAGAGTAAGACCTAATTCTTTGGTATAATTAATGGCTAGTGGAGCTTGACATTGAAGAGTAACCTTTCCACCTCCAAAGTCATTTGAGGCCACTTGCATCCATGATTTTAGTTCAAATACTTTGATGCCACTTGTGATACCAAGCTCTACATTTCCAGAGGCATACACATTACCTCGAAGATATGACAGTTGGTTATTATTTTCTAACGAAAGGCCAGGTATTATTTCATCAAAGCAAAGGTTTAAATGTCTGATTTTAAAGGTAAGAATATCTTCAAAAAAGTCTCCATGCAAAATTTCAATATAAGACTTATTCCAAGTTGCTTCAAGAAGTGGGATATTTATTCTTCCCTCATGATTTCTCTCTACGGTTCCAAACAATGTGAAATCATCTAATTTACAATGCATAAGTGAAATTCGATCGGAAGTAATTTCAGCTTTGAGCAAAAATTCTTCAAAAATATTTTTATTAATTGAGGGCTTATTACTCACCATCGATACATAAAAAGGTTTAAAATGAGCCTCTCGTTGAATATCAATTCCAATTAAGCCACCAACCTCTGCATATTTCAAATCTTCAAGCAAATTTCCTTTGATGGGATAAATGCCCATATTCGCAAAGAACTCAAGGTGATTGATAAAATCATGCAGCGAAAGATTTAGATTCAAATCGCAAACATCCAAGTTATAATCTCGAGTAAGTTGAAGTTCATTACAAAGAAGCTTAGAACTAAAAAAATGAGAAAGGGATTGATCCAATCTGATTGCAAACCCGTGGTCAAGCCCTTCCATTTTTCCACAGAGTCTAAATAAATCATGCGTCTGATTTTCTAATCTGATGTCAAATAGGAACGCTTCATCAAACACATATCTTAAATTATGGCCCTTCAATCTGTATCCATTAGATACAGCGTCAGAAACAACTGATATATCCCCTGTAATTTCTCCAATAAGACACTCATTTTTAAGAGAATCGAATGAGAAATCGCAAGCGATTTGATTGATTGAAACTTCATCAGACAAAGGGTATGAGCCATCCATGATTCGAATATTACTGCTCCAATTGGCACTAGCATTCGAATGCTCAAATATACCATTTAAAACAAAGCTACCCTCTTCTCCAACGATATTTCCGCTCAGCGGAAAATAAGTAGTGGAGAAAGAGTCAAATTTTCGAAGGATCTTTTGCGCATTTTGGGTATTGCCAGAAATTTCATCTGCAACAAGATGGAGCTGCGTTTCTCCCGTTTCAAAGAATTTTAGATCAGCCATTCCCTTAAAAAAAACATCTTCACAACGTGTAGAAAGCTTGCTAAATTGCAAGTCATCCCCGTTCAAGAAAATGGTACTATCCATCTGTTTAAAAACCAGCCCAGTTTCTTTTTCTTTTAGCTCTGCATTTTGCAGAGGAATCACTCCATTCCATTTTCCAGTTAAAAAATCATAGGACATAAATTGATTCCCACCCTCTTCGGCTCCAAACTCAAGAGTAACAAAGTTTGTGTCTAGAAGAACATTCGGCGTAGTAAACACCATTTTTGCACCGCTTCTATCTACCTCTCCTTTAAAAGAAACATCGCCATTCACTCTCCAGCTTTTTCCTGTAAGCTGGAAAAGTAGATTGATTGATTTATCCGAGAGTGGAAAGGATTCAAATTCTAATTTTTCAAATGACTCCATTACTTGTGGTAAGCTTATGCCATCAGAAACATCAAAATCTGATAGGGCTAATGTAAAAACGGTAGGATCTACTTTCTGCGAGCTTGAAACAAGATCCCATTTACCTATAACGCTCCATCCATTTTTCGATTTTGCAATGGACGCTTCAATATCTGACTGCATCAGCACAGGAAAGTCAAAACTTTGCTCTTTATCAAATAGAGAAAGTAAGTGGTTTGTGGGTGTTTTAATATTTGCGCTTAAATTTAAATTAGAAAAGTTCCCATCAAAATTTACTTTCCAGTCAAATCCATTAATTTCACCCCAGGCAAATGAAGGACAAAACTTATTGTTTTTCATAGAAAGCTTAAAATCTAGTTTTTCAAGAGGTAGAAAAGCTTGGTTTTCTCTACTACTTTGTATAAAAAATTTATGAGCATCTAATTCCCAAGTACTCTTTTCAAAATTACTTGTAAAAGGATCACTACTTGCGAAATGTCCATATACTTCATCACCAACGCATTTGATCTCAAAGGCAGCAAGCTCGATATCTAAGTCCTTCAATACTAAATCATCTATTACAAGTGACTCCCACTTTTTTTCATGACAAATGCCACGTACATGAGCGCTTAAGAGAGCTTGATTGATATATACATCTTTAGTTAAGGCT
>JAJFMG010000024.1 GCA_021772295.1 Chlamydiota bacterium
ATAACTTGGAAATTAATTACTAAATACCCGAAACTATTACTAAAACTATCTTGTATTAAAGAAAACAATCACAAACATTTCCAATATCTGGAAATTGGGTGCTTAAATGGTTAGAAGTATTAAACTTGAGAAAATTACAAAGTCTAAATCAGATGGGCTTATTTTAAATCAGGTAAATCTAACAATTCCAAGAGGTGAATTCTTTGCCCTTTTAGGCCCATGCGGTTGTGGAAAAACGACCCTTCTTCGTTTGATTGCAGGACTTGAGACCGTAGATTCAGGTGTAATTTATCTCGGCGAAAAAGACATCACATCTCTTCCTATCAATAAAAGAAACATCAACATTGTTTTTCAAAATTATGCTTTATTTCCTCACCTTACCATTTTTGAAAATGTCGCCTATAGCCTTCGAATTGCGAAAAAGTCGAAAGAAGAAATAGAGGCAAAGGTATTAAAAATTTTGAAATCTTTCCATATGGAAAATCATATTTTTAAATACCCATCGCAACTCTCAGGTGGACAGCAACAAAGAGTAGCGCTTGCAAGAGCTATTATCAACGAGCCCGATGTTCTATTACTAGATGAACCTCTAGCAGCTCTAGACTTCAAGCTCAGAGAAAAAATGCTCATTGAGCTCATTGATTTACAAGATAAGCTTAAAACAACCTTTTTATATGTGACACACGACCAATTTGAAGCTTTAACAGTAGCCGATCATATGGCAATTATGAACCACAATGGCAATATCGAGCAAATTGGCACACCTAAAGAAATTTATGAATATCCTATTTCTTCTTTCGTAGCAAAATTTGTAGGTAAAACAAATATCATGTCTGGCACTCTGCGTTCTGTAGAAATTAATCCATATGTGGAACTTCCCCTTCTCGGAAAAATGGAAGTATATATTCCGGAGAAGAAACCTTGGATGCATGAAGATTGTGAAGCTATTTTAAGCATACGCCCTGAAAAAATTTACATCTCGAAAAATCCTCAAAAGAATTTTTCAAACACTTTGAAAGGCACTGTAGAAGCGATTGTGTATCATGGCAGGTCAACGCAATATAATGTTGCACTCGAAGATGGTTTTATCATTCACGTTTTTGAACAAAATGAAGAGCATTTTCCTCATGAGGAAATCGATTATGATGACGTGGTATATTTATCTTTCCAGAAAGAAAGTTCACAACTTCTACAAACTTGAGGGCAGATGGCATCAATACTAAGAAAGTTTCGATCCAGCAAGGAACTCCCCTTTATTTTTGGATCTCCCTCTATTATTTGGCAGATACTTTTTTTCTATCTACCTATCTCTCTCATGTTTATTTCTAGTATTGTTACTGTATCTATTGAGGGGAAATGGACCGGAATCACAGCAGCGCATTTTGTTTCTATTTTAAAACCTGCCTTTTTTTCAATAATATTTTCATCACTTGGATTTGCATTTACAACAGCTTTTATCTGCATGATTATAGCCTATCCCATGGCTCATTTTATTGCATTTAAAGCCAAGAAGTTCAAAACCCTTTGCCTAATTCTTTTAGTACTACCTTTTTGGACTAATTTTTTACTTCACATCTATTCCTGGTTTTTTGTACTTGAGAAACAAGGATTACTTAATTCATTGCTATTGCAACTTGGAATCATCTCAGAGGCAAAACACTACCTCAATTCTTATTTTGCAATGATGATCATGATGGTCTATTACTTTCTACCTTTTATGGTACTTCCTATTTTTTCATCTCTTGATAAATTTAATATGAAGCTTCTAGAAGCCTCACATGACTTGGGAGCCGGTTTCTATCAAACTTTTAAAAGGGTGCTACTACCCATGTCTATGCCAGCTGTCAAAGCAGGTTTTCTACTTGTCTTTTTACCAAGTTTTGGAGAATTTATCATTCCAGAGCTTATGGGAGGAGATAAAAGCTATTTTGTCGGGAATGTTGTCACTCAGTATATTCTTGGAGAAACAACGCAACAAATAGGAGCTGCCTTTGCACTTCTGAGCTGCATTTTTCTATTCCTTGCAAGTGTTATTGTTTTTTATCTTTTTCAAAGATTCCAAAATGCTCTTTCAGGGAGGCTTCGATGAATCTTTTTAAGAGCTTATTTCCACGATACGGAAGCTATCTTTTTATTACTCTTGTCTATCTTTTTTTCTATATACCAATTGTTGTTCTGATCACATTTTCTTTTAACAAGACGAGTTTTCCCTCTCCTTGGTCTGGCTTTACAATGAATTGGTACATTAAGCTATTTCATTCTACTGAGCTTTGGCGATCTTTTTTCAACTCAATCTTCGTTGCGATTTGCTCAACTTCTTTAAGTCTATGTCTCAGTCTCCTTTTGATTTTTTTTCGAGCATGTGGAGGAAACATTCGAAAAGCAATTCCTCTGTTTTATGGAAACCTCATGATCCCAGAGACAGTACTTGCAGTAAGTCTCTTAAGCTACTTTACTTTTTTCAATATTCCACTAGGTCTTTCCACTATTATCATTGCACATAGCATCATAGGACTAGGTTTTGCAGCGCCGATTATGTACTCAAGATATTTAAGTATTTCTCCAAATCTTAAAGAAGCTTCTTTAACCCTTGGAGCAAACTCTTATCAAACCTTTTTTAAGGTTACTGTCCCCATGCTCAAACCCACCATGATTGCAACAGGATTGCTTATTTTCATTCTCTCCTTTGATGATTTTATCTTAACTTATTTTTTGGCAGGAACATCCGTACAAACTCTTTCACTGTACCTAATTTCTATGATACGAGCAGGAATATCCCCCGTTGTCAATGCCCTATCTGGTATTTTACTTCTTCTTAGCGCAGCTCTTGTTATTTCCTTTTTCTCCCCAAAACTTAGGAGTAAAATATTCTAATGAGAAAGAAATTGTTTCGACCTCTTTTTTTTAGAAGCTTGATTATCCTATTTTGGGTAGGGATAATTTCCTCTTTTCTTTTTTGGTCAAACTTTCATGTCAGAGCATCGAAAAACACAATTACCATTTTTACATGGGGAGATCTTTTTTCAGATGATGTCATCCGGAAATTTGAAAAAGAGTCTGGCATTAAAGTAAAATTTAACTACTATGCCTCTAATGAGGAGCTGCTTGTAAAGCTAAAGGCTATGAAAGGCAAAGGGTGTGATTTAATTATTCCATCCGATTACGCTGTAAATACCCTTATTAAAGAAGATATGCTTGCCCCTTTAGATTATTCTAGACTCAAAAGTTTATCAGCAATTTACCCGTTTCTTCTTTCTCAAAAATTCGATCCTGAAAATCGATATTCACTTCCTATCCAATGGGAAGTATTTGGCATTGGATATGACACTGAGTATTTTAAAACAGAGTTCAATCCAAGCCTACGCCAAATTTTTGATCCTATGACCAACGACTCTAAAATTGCAATGGTAAATGATCCAATAGAAGCTTTGAACTTCGCATCCTTTTTTCTATTTGGCATGAAAGATACATTAGATAAACAGGAGACAAAACAAATCAAGGAGCTACTTCACAAACAAAAAAGCTTTGTCGAAGCATATGTAAACTTGCGAGCAGAACATCTTCTTGGCACTAAAAATTGCCCTCTAGCAATTTTGCCAAGCTCATCTGTATGGAGAATGAATAAGCAATTCCCTCATATCTCTTTTAAACTTCCGCTTGAGGGTATTTTCATGACTATTGAAAATGTAGCGATTCCCAAAATGTCTGAAAATGCAGAGCTTGTCTATCAATTTTTAGACTTTCTATATAAACCAGAAAATATTTCTATGCAGTGCAATGAATATTGCGTGTTTTCCCCACTTGAGAGAAAGACGTCAAATGACAATACGAATTTTACGGAAACTCTGGAGACAATCAAATTAAACAAGAAAAAGATCTACTTGTTTAATAAACAACTTCTTTCAGAAAAAGAAACT
>JAJFMG010000025.1 GCA_021772295.1 Chlamydiota bacterium
AATGAAAATCATCATCAGTATGGCAACTAATATTCGAGAAAGAAAAAGGAGCAATCCTTTATGAGCTTGGAGGTGCTTTGTATTTTGGCTTAGTTTTCCAACTGATTCGTGGATAATACCTACGAATGGCTCTGTAAAAAGATCAAGAAAGAAGACAAATAGCCAAATTGTAATGGCTATTGGCAAAAAGATAATGAGACCTGCAAAAAAGTTCTTCTTCATGATGGTTTCTGATCTTCTTTTGGAGGTGGTCCATCTGGGGTAATTACACCGCAAGATACGATATATTTAATAGCCTGCTCTGGTTTCATATCGAGATAGATAAGCTGATCTTTTGGATACATTAATAAAAAGCCAGTTGTTGGATTTGGAGTTGTGGGTACAAGAACAGAAACAAGTTCAGCTCCGGCAGCATCTGAACATATTTGGGGGGAGGCTCTGGAGACGAGACCAACTACATAGGTATCGGTTCTTGGAAAAGGAACCATTACAACTTGTTTAAAGGTGTTTTTGTCTGTAACAAATAGCGTTTTAATAATCTCTTGAGTCGTTTTGTAAACCTTATTTACAACAGGAATCTTTTGTAGGAGTTTATCACTTAAGTTGAGCAAACCTTTAATGAAAAACCATCTGGCAATCAATCCGAGACTAATAGTGAAAAGAAATAGACAAACAATTATCAGAAATTGAGAGAGATAAAGGAGTGTTTTCTCCGGTGTAAATAAGAGTCCCTTATTAACGATACTTAATTGACTAAGAAGTTCTGAAACGAAGCCAATAAATGGCTGCGTTAAAAAATTCACGATGAAAATTACAATGGCAATTGTAACAGCTAGGGGAAGTAAAATAACAAGCCCCGTAATAAAATACTTTTTCATTAAGTAACATCCTACATATTAATAGAAAAAAACAGCTTATACCAAACAGAGAATTATCCGTCCAAAAAAGATTTTTGAATTTTGTTTAATGAGAATTGTGCTCAAGGAGTTCCCATTTGGTTTCTTGATATACAAGATTTATATTGGATAATTGTAACAGGAGAGGATCCCCATTTCGAAAGACTTCTCCGGAAGATGATCCAATAAGCATATTTCTTTTGGGGTGATATTCATAGTAATCATTGTTCATTTGTGAAAGAGGTATAAAGCCCTCTAGCATACAAGATGTAACTTCAAAAAAGATTCCATTAGGCTTTATCTTTGTGATAAAGGCCTGATATTCTTTATCTGGATCTTCCATGTAATAGGTAAGGAGAAGACGGTGCTTTTTCATCTTTAAGACATTCATCTCGGCTTTAAAAGAACGCCTTTCTGTTTCAGAGAGATGTTTGGAGACTTCTTGTAGCCCCGAAGCTGTTTCGACATCAAAAAGCAGGCGGTGTACCATTAAATCACTATATCTTCGAATCGGACTTGTAAAGTGGCAATAGTTTTCGAGTGATAAACCAAAATGCCCGACATTTTCATGGGAATAGGCGGCAAGTTTCATACTGCGAATATATGCAATAGAGAGCATATGGTAATGAGGGGAGTTTTTTGCTTCATTAAAGAGATTTTGAAGATCTTTTGTAGTGGGTTTTGCAGGAACTGCAAACCCAAAAAATCTAGCTGTATTATAAAATTCTTTCAAGTTTTCGTCATTTGCGGTTTCATGAATACGAAAAACGCTATGGCGATCTCGATTTACAAAATATGTGGCAACCATTTCATTGGCTTTGAGCATAAACTCTTCAACAAGTTGATGGGAGATATCATATTCCACTGTTTTTGCGCCTGTTGGCATTCCGTTTTCATCTGCAAGTAACACAACATCAGGAAGAGAAAAGTCAATGGATCCTCTTTCTCTTCTTTTCTCTTTGAGTAATAGGCAGAGCTCTACCATCATATCTAGGGTTTTTTTATGTTTGCTTTTGGTATTACCATCGATAATATCTTTAGCTTGCTCGTATGTGTATCTCTTTTGTGAGTTGATAAAGCCCTTATCGATTCTATAATTGACAAGTGTTCCATCTGGCTCAAACTCCATCGAAACAGTTACGGTCAGACGAATTACTTTTTCTTTTAAACTACAAAGTTCGTTGGAAAGCTCGTGAGGAAGCATCGGAATGCATTGTCCGACAAAATAGGTGGAGTTTCCCCTTAATTTTGCTTCTTTATCAAGGAGTGATTCTGGTTTCACGTAATGTGTTACATCTGCAATGTGAACAAGAAGATGGTAATTTCCTTTTTTATCCTTAGATAGCGAAAGGGCGTCATCGAAATCTCTTGCTGTTTCAGGGTCAATTGTAAATGTTTCCGTTTTTGTGAAATCAATTCGATTTTCGCAATCTTTTTTACTAACTTTAGTTCCAAATGATTTGGCTTCTTGCGTGACATCGGTAGAAAACGTACTTAGAATTTGGTAATCTAAAATAGCCGACTCAATATCGAACCTTGGGTCATCGATATGCCCAATTTCACCAAGTAGAGATGTCTGTATAGGGTTATTTCTATCTCCGTAATCATCAATTTGCATGATAACGCGCATTCCGATGGAAAGCGTTTTTCCTTTGCTGTCTAATTGAATTGGCTTTTCCTTGCCAAGTGTGATCGCAAATACTTGATATTTACCATTTTTTTCTTGCTTGGTAATGATTCCAACAACTCTTGCAGTGTGTCTTTTGATGATTCGAAGAACAGATCCCTCAGGACCCATATTGGGCTTTCTAGATTTAGAGACCAAAATCTCAACGGTATCTTTATCAAAGGCATTGTTCATTACATGTCTTGGAATGAAAACATCTTCATTATAAGAGCCATCCGAGGGTGTTACAAATCCAAATCCACGTTGATTTACATGAATGATGCCAGAGGTTGTGTTCGAAGATAGTTCTTTTGTCTTAAAAAAAAGAATATCTCCTTTTTTACTTAGGATCCTTTTTTTCACAAGAAAGTCAATCGCTTTGAAGAATGTATTTTTGGATTGTGGTGGCACTTTCATGGATTTTAAAATAGTTGGAACAGAAATAGATGTAAGCTTACTGTTATTGAAATGAGTGACTATTCTTTTCGAATAGTCGAATGATTTCTGAGGGCGTTTTTTATAAGGCTTTGTCATAACTGCAATATAACATTGCGCGGTATTTACTACCAGCTTACTGGAAAGATGCTATAGAATCTAATAGATGTTAAAATTATTTGTACGTTTTACAAGCCATACGCATACTCATAAAAATCGTTTATTCAAGTGTTGATGTCGATTTAAGAAGGCTTGCGTAGGATAAATGTTATTTTTCTCATGTAGAATCTTTCTTTACTCGATTCTAATTTGTTGCTATAGAAATTTTTTTATCAAATTGCAAGAAAGCGATGAAAAAAAAGTACTGTTTTTTGGGAGGCATTTGCATTTCCATCTTTATTACCTTTGCTTTTTTCCTCTTCTATGGAGTTAAAGACAAAGAAGACGAGAAACCTTTTCTGTTATCAAAAATGGATGTAGAAAAGGCATTTCAAAACTTAGATGAAGGTGTATTAAATCAGATGCATGCTAGGGGTGAGGCGCTTTTCAAGTGGCTTGCGATTTTAGATAAAACAAATAGCAATCTTATTACAGAAATTGCGCCAGAGCAGACGATGAAAAAAGGCGTTCATTATCCAAAAGAGGATGTGTTTGATATCGAGTATTGCTCACAATACTATTATCATTCTCATCGAGAAAAGGAACACGGACATTTTCATTTATTTATGCATATTGATGGGCTTAGCTCAAATTTTACTCCAATTGTCAAAGCCAGTGATTCTTCTTACGTTCATATAGTTGGAATATCGATTG
>JAJFMG010000026.1 GCA_021772295.1 Chlamydiota bacterium
CATGAGAAAACACTTACTTCACACTTTGCAAGACGCAGCTTCTGTTATTACTAATATGCAGGAAGAATCGACACTTGTATTTATGGAGGAAGTTGCTAAGGAAATAGCTCTTTGCTATAAAAATGGGAACAAAGTTCTCATTGCTGGTAATGGAGGAAGCCTGTGTGATGCGATGCATTTTGCAGAAGAGTTAACAGGTTTTTTTCGAGCAAAACGAAAGCCTCTTCCAGCAATTGCTTTGTCTGACCCATCTCATATTACCTGCGTATCTAATGATGATGGATTTGAAAAAATTTTTGCACGTCACATTGATGCTCTTGGACAAAATGGTGATGTTTTTATCGCATTATCTACTAGTGGAAACTCAAAAAATCTCATCGAAGCTGTGAAACTTGCAAAGCAAAAGGAAATCAAAACCATTAGCTTTCTTGGAAAAGAAGGCGGATCTCTTCTTGGAATGTCTGATTTAGAGTGGATGGTATCTGGCAAATATTATTCAGATCGAATTCAAGAAGCGCATATGTGTGCTATGCATATTATTATTGAGATGGTAGAAAACCTTCTTCAGCTTTCAAATGAGGAAAATTGGATCCATGATAACAAGTTCCAAAATGATCTCCTCCCGTCTTGATGGTTTTATAGCAAAAAAAACGCATAATTTATTGGTTAAATTTTTTTTAACGATTGCAAGCTACGTATTTCAATCTGCTGTTTTTCTAAGGAATAAAAGCTATGATTTGGGTCTTTTCCCCATTCGAAAGTCTCCACTTCCGGTTGTTTCCATTGGTAATATTATCGCAGGAGGATCTGGTAAAACGCCTTTTACCATGCGCCTTTGTCGAGATTTAGAAGAAAGCATTCCTTGCGCGATTCTCTCTAGAGGATATAAAGGTGAAATTTCTTCATCGAACTCACATTCTCGAATAAATATTTCGATGACCCCAAAGCAAACTGGCGATGAGCCATATTTGCTTTCTAAGCGCTTAAAACATGTCGGGGTGTATGTAGGCCCTTCTCGACTCCAATCAGCGCGTTTGGCAAAAAAGGATGGTTTCGCCCTTGCTTTACTTGATGATGGAATGCAGCATCGAAAGATTGCAAGAGATCTTGAGATTGTTGTTTTAAATGGACATAATTTATTTGGAAATGATGCCTTTTTACCAAAGGGGAGACTTCGAGATTTTCCATCCAATTTAGATAGAGCTAATTATGTTGTTCTACATTCAGTTACTGATTTTGACTATCAATTAAGTGTTGAGCAAATTCGAAAATATACACAGGCTCCTATTATTCGAACTTGTATGGGTAATCTTTTTATAAAAGATTACAAAGAAAATGCAATCAATATTGCAAATCAAAGTGTTGGCGCTTTTTGCGCTCTTGGAAACCCAGCCTCATTTTATCAATCATTAGAGCAAATGTGTCAGGGCATTATGTATAAAAAAAATTTTTCGGATCATTACTTTTTTGAAGAAAAAGATATTAAGAAAATAATAGAAAACACTGTTGTCAATGGGGGAAAATGTGTAGTTTGCTCGGAAAAAGATTGGATAAAAATACCAAAATCTGTAAGCTGCGAAATTCCCATCTTCTATCTTGAAGCAAGCCTTCAGGTAGTATCTGGAATGGATCATTATAAAGAGCTTATTGCAAACTCTCTTTTACTTACTAAATAACAAAAGATAAAACATATGAAACCTTGGATAAAAATATTAATTGGTTTAGGACTTGGACTGATTTTTGGTCTTGTCGTGGGAAAACAGATTGAATTTTTAGATTTAGTTGGAAAAGCATTTATTGATCTTCTTAAAATGCTTGTTGGCTTGATTGTTTTTTCATCCTTGGTAACAGGGATCTGTCATATTAATGATCCTAAAAAACTGGGTAGAATTGGAGGAAGGACACTTGCTTATTATGCAGTTACCACTCTCTTAGCGATTGGATTTGGATTATTACTTGTATTTTTGATTAAACCTGGTGTTAGACTTGTAGATCAATTACCTCCCGTTTCAGTATCGGCTAGTGGTGGCGTTGGACTCAGCATGATAGATTTTATGTTTTCTGTTGTTCCATCAAATCCCTTTGCCTCTTTTGCGGAAGGTAACATATTGCAAATCATCGTATTTTCTATTTTCTTTGCTTTTGCAATTACAATCGCAAAAGATAAGGGTAAGCCAGTTTTGAAAGTGATAGAATCATTGGCTGAGGTGATGTACACACTTACACATTCTGTTATGAAAGTAGCTCCATATGGTGTATTCGCTTTAATCGCATCGACCGTTGGATCTATTGGACTTAAAGTAATCATGCCCCTTTTATTGTTTTTAGCTTGTTGTTATATAGCATGTATTTTGCAAATTGTAATTGTCCTTGCAGGTTCTATAAAGTACTTAACTAAGCTTGAGATAGCTCCTTTTTTTAAAGGAATGAAAGATGCTATTGTTTTAGCGTTTACTACTAGTAGTAGCTCTGCAACACTTCCGGTCTCTATTGAATGTGCAAGGGATCACTTGGGAATTTCAAGTGATATCGCAGGATTCGTACTTTCTTTGGGATCAACCATTAATATGAATGGGGCAGCAATTGGACAAGCAGTATCGGCAATTTTTATTGCACAAGCCTATGGCATTGAAATTACATGGGTCAACATTCTTGTTCTTTGTGTAACCGCATTAGTATCCGCAGTTGGCGCTGCTGGAATTCCAGGAACTGGAATTGTAATGCTCTCAGTAGTTCTTAATGCAATGGGGCTTCCTTTAGAAGGAATTGCTCTTGTTGCAGGTGTTGATAGATTAAGAGAAATGATGTCTTCTGTTGTAAATATCTTAGGTGATGCAACAGCCGCACTTTATGTTGCTAAAAAAGAGAAACAAATGGATGAAGAAAAGTATCATACAGTAACTTGGCTTGAGTAGAATGGAAAATGAAATTATTGTAGAGCTTCCAAAACTTGGGGAGAGCATTTTAACTGCAACTGTTGTGCAGTGGTTTAAAAAAGAAGGGGATTATGTTCTTTTAGATGAACCTCTACTTGAAGTTTCTACTGATAAAGTAAACAGCGAAATTCCAGCGCCAGCATCTGGACGTATTAAAAAAATTCTAGTGCTCGCTGAAGAGGAGCTTGATGTAGGCGCTCCACTTGCATCTCTTATCGTGGAAGAGCAAGGAAAGAGTCTTCCGCAATCTGATAAAAATATTGTATCAAAAGTAGATGTTTCACCATCTATTTCCACCCAACCGACAAAAAATATTTTCTTTTCTCCTGCTGTACTTAAAGTCGCAAAGAATAAAAACATCAGTATGAGTGAACTTGAAAAAGTACCTCCATCTGGATCCTCCTCTAGGGTTACAAGAAAAGATTTAGAAAAGTATCTTTCTGAAAAGGAATCAATTCAATCCGAGCGCAAGCCATGTCCACTGAGTTCTACTAACCCGTCTATTGTACGCGTGAAGATGTCAGGTATGAGAAAGGCAATTGCGCAAAAGATGGTGCAATCCTTTAATGAAGTGCCTCATGCAACGCTTATCACAGAGGTTGATGTAACCGAAGTGATGGATTTACTACAAACTGAAAAAGAATCTTTTTTGAAGAAAAATGGTTTTAAACTTTCGATTACGAGCTTCATTGCAAAAGCAATTGCGGATGCTGTAGAAGACTTTCCCCTTATTAACTCTTCCTTAGAAGATGATACCATCTGTGTGAAAAAATTTGTAAACCTTGGAATTGCTGTAAGTGTTGAGCAGGGTATTTTAGTGCCTGTCATTTCGAATGCTCACACCTTATCTATTACCGATGTAGCGGAGAGTGTAGCTGCTTTCTCATCAAAAGCAAGATCTGGTGGCTTGCTACCAAACGATGTGCAAAACGGTACTATTACTATGACAAATTTTGGGATGTCTGGGACACTTATTGGTATTCCAATTATTCCTAATCCTCAAGTTGCCATTGTTGGAGTTGGAGCTATTAAGAAAAAAGTTGTAGTTCTTCA
>JAJFMG010000027.1 GCA_021772295.1 Chlamydiota bacterium
CATACGATAAATTTAGGGTTTAAAGAAAGAGCTCTTGCAATACCTACCTTTTGCTTTTGCCCTCCCGAGAGCTCATGGGGAAAGGCTTCTAAATAATCAGAGGAGAGTCCAACCATATTAAGTAGCCGATTGCATAAAGCAAGTCTTGTTTTTTTGGTTCCAGCTTTATGGATAAGAAGTGGTTCTTGCAGGATTTTTGCAACTCTAAGTTTTGGGTTTAGTGATGAGTTTGGGTCTTGGAAAATAAGTTGAATGTCTCGTTTTTTTGTGGAGTTTTGTTCATAAAGGTTTCGATCTTCAAAATAGATCTCACCATAGGAGGGAGGAGTGATTTGTAACAGAGTTCTAGCAATGGTTGTCTTTCCACAACCCGACTCACCCACAAGTCCAAACGTTTCTTTTTCAAAAATCTCAAACGAAACGTTGTCTACAGCTTTTAATATCTTGTTTTGGATTTTAAATAGCTTTTGAAGATTGCGTACTTCAAGAAGAGGCTTTTTCATACGAGGTCTCCTCAGCTTTAATCTTTTGAGGAAGAATACAGCGACACATATGGTTTTTGCTAATTTGTATAAGTGGCGGAGCAAGTAATGCACATTTAGGTTTTTTTACAGTGCATCTGGGCGCAAAAGAGCAGCCGATTACATCTCCAAGCAGTGGGGGAGGAGATCCTTCGATATAGGAGAGCTCTTTGAGGTTTTTAAGGTGAAGATAAGGAATAGATCGGAGCAATTTTTTTGTATATGGGTGTTGTGGGTTTTTGAACAATGTAACAACATCTGCTAATTCTACAATTTTTCCATTGTACATTACGATCACTCGATCGCAAAAATTTGCTATCAGTCCTAAGTTATGAGTAATAAATAGTATCGATAAATCAGAGCTTTTTTGGAGGTCTTTTAAAAGCTGTAGGATTTGTATTTGGATGGTGGCGTCAAGTGCTGTTGTAGGCTCATCGGCTATCAAAATTTTTGGATCTACTATCATACAGATTGCTATCATAATTCTCTGTCGCATTCCTCCACTTAACTGATGGGGATACTGGTGATAACGAAGCGATGGATCAGGTATTCCAATCGAATCTAGTAAACGCAAGATCTTTTCATTTGCAGCTTTAAGAGGGACTTTTTTGTTGTGAGTATAAAAGGCTTCTAGGATTTGCTTTCCAACTTTCATCGTTGGGTTCAAACAACTCATAGGATCTTGAAAAATCATACTGATTTCTCTGCCGCGATAGACCCTCATCTGTTTTTGGTTGTTTAGAGGAAGAGCTTTTCCTAGATATTCAACGCGTGACTCATTATCAATTGTAAAGTGAGGGGGAAGCAAAGAGAGGATGCTTTTTGCTGTTAGACTTTTCCCAGATCCTGATTCACCGACGATGCCAAGGATTTCTCCCGGGTAGAGAGAAAAAGAAATATCAGAAAGGGCTTTTTTTGTAGTCCCATCTCGATGATATTTTAGATGCAGGTTTTTGATCTCAAGAAGAGGTTTCATATATCAAGCCTTGGGTCATATGCATCTCGAAGCCCATCTCCCAGTAAGTTAAAGGAAAGCATTGTAATTGAAATAAAAATAGCTGGTATAAATAGTCTCCATGGATAGTAGTGTAGAGCTGAGATGCCATCATTTGCCATGCTACCCCAGCTAGCCATGGGCGCCTGGATACCAAGGCCTAAAAAGCTTAAAAAAGCTTCTGTAAAAATTGCTGTTGGAATACTGAGCGTCATTGTTGTGATAATGGTCCCTAGTGTATTTGGAATAAGATGTTTAGTGATAATCCAAAAGTTACTTGCTCCAAAACACTTGGAGGCTAGAACAAATTCACTTTGCTTGATTTGCAGAATCTGGGATCTAATAATTCTTGCCATGTTGATCCAACCTGTAATTGTCATAGCAATAATGATTGTAATCATTCCAGGCCCCATTACAAAAAGAAGTAAAATGACAATAAGAAGATAGGGCAAGGAATATAAAATATCAGCTACACGCATCATAAATTCTTCTGTTTTACCACCGATGTATCCAGCAAACGCGCCATAAAATACGCCAATTACAACGTCGATAAAAGCTGCTGTAATACCAATGAATAAGGAAATACGTGCCCCCCAAAAAATACGAACAAATATAGATCTTCCAAGCTCATCTGTACCAAATATATAATGCAAGGAGGGGGGCATGTTTTTTAGAGACAGGTGCGTTTCAAAATATTTCCAATTAGAGAGATATGGCCCAATGATGGCCATTACAAATAGTGTGGCTAATATATAGATGCCAACAAGAGCTGATTTGTTGCGGCGAAGCTTTTGTATAGGAGTTTGATATGAAGCTTTGCTACCTTGCATATATTGCCTTCGTTTCGATCTTTATTCTTGGATCTAAAAGAGGATAGAGAAGATCTAGTACAAAGACTGTGATAAGTAGAATGAAGCTATAAAATATCGTAACTCCCATTATAACGGTATAGTCACGGTTGGTAATACTTGTCACAAACCATCCGCCAAGACCCGGTATTCCAAAAATTCTTTCTACAATAAAGCTACCTGTAAGGATTTGAGAGCTTAAGGGGCCCAAATAGGTAATGCTTGGTAAGATACTATTTTTGATAATATGTTTTGTTACGATTCGAAAAGATGAGAGCCCCTTTGCTTTAGCTGTCAGGATATAATCTTGATGCATGATTTCAATCATATTGGAGCGTACAAGTCTTGCAATAAATGCTGTTGGAAGAGCAGACAATGCAAGGGTTGGCAATATAGTATGGGAAAAATCTCCCCATCTTGCCACAGGAAATAAATCGAGCTTCAAAGCCAAAAAATATTGCAGAAAACTTGCCAAGATAAAATTTGGTACGGAGATTCCAATCGTAGCAAATAAAATAGACGCTTTATCTTGCCATTTGTTTTGAAAAAATGCTGCGATGGTGCCTAAAGTTACTCCAGAAAAAAAAGAGAGGGTCAATGCTTGAAGTCCCAAAATCATGGAAACTGGAAATCCTTCTGAAATAATATCATTTACGCTTCTACCTTCATATTTGAAAGAGGGACCAAGATCAAAAGTTACAATTCCCTTTAGATATTTGATATACTGCACATACCATGGATCATTTAACCCATAATGCTCGAACATACTTCTTAATATTTCTTCAGGTACTGCTTGCTCTTGCAGAAATGGATTGCCAGGGATCGCTTTCATCATAAAAAATGTAAGCGTTGCTACTAGAAATAGAGATGTCAATAAAAACAACAGTTTTTTGAAGAGGTATGCTGCAAAATCAAAATCGATCATTTTTATCGCTTGTATCGTAGAAGAAGTAACATTTTAAGTGGAGTATTGGATTTTGTCAAAAGATGCATGGTGGATTAGAAAAGAAAGAAGCATTGTTGCAAGGTTTGTGGCGCTTGCCTCATATAAAATTTTAAAATGCTTCGATAGTTTTTATGCCGAAAGAATTTCAGATAGATCTGCCTTGATAGTAATATTGCATATCTCATTGATATAGAATAAAATAGAATAAATTTTTAGAATGTAAAAATATTCAATCGATTGTTATACTGGTTCAGAATGAAAAAAGGGTTTATTAATGATTACTGGAAATAAAATTCATTTTACAAGTCTTGGTTGCGCAAGAAATTTAGTTGATACCGAAGTGATGATTGGCATTCTTCTAAAATCAGGTTATGAGGCAGTTAATGAATGCGAAAAAGCAGATTATTTAGTAATCAACACCTGTGGTTTTCTAGAAGCATCTAGAGAAGAGGCTCTTGATGTCATATATGAGCTTAATCATGTCAAAAAGATGGGTGCAAAGCTTATTGTTTGCGGCTGTATGGTCCAAAAGCATAAAGATCTACTTGTTGATGAATTTCCAGACATTTTTGCTTTTTTAGGTTCTGGTGATGTGGATAAAATCCTAGAAGTAATCGAATCTGAAAATGCATCCTCTGTTATCACATCTGCGAAAAGTTATATTGAAATGGGAGAAGTGCCTCGAATACGTACAACCCCCAAACATTATGCTTTTGTGAAAATTGCGGAAGGGTGCAAGAAAAGATGCGCTTTTTGCATTATTCCAAATATAAAAGGCCCGCTGCAAAGCAAAAGTACTGCGCAGGTATTAAATGAAATCAATATCTTGTTAAAAGATGGTGTATTTGAAATTATTTTAATTGCGCAAGATCTTGGAGACTTTGGAAAAGATCGAAAAGAAAAGGAAGGTCTTACTGATCTTTTAAAAGAAATTTTAAAGATTGAACAGCCATTTTGGCTTCGTCTTCTTTATCTATATCCTGATGAGATTACAGATGATCTTATTCAGGTTATGAAAAGTGATGACCGCATTTGCCCCTATCTTGATATGCCCATTCAGCATATCAATGATCGAATTCTAAAGCGTATGCACAGGAAAACATCCTCTTCACAGATCAAGGGTATTTTGAAAACTCTTCGCAAAGAAATCCCATCTGTCGTAATTCGAACTTCTCTTATGGTAGGATTTCCAGGTGAGACTGAAGAAGAATTTAATGAGCTGGTAGCCTTTGTTAAAGAAGCTAAGCTTAATAAC
>JAJFMG010000028.1 GCA_021772295.1 Chlamydiota bacterium
TGATCAAAATTGTGACCATAAGTTGTTTTGGGTGAGATAGCATCTGCGCTATCAAATTACCTCTCGGATCTTTTTTCCCCTTCAGGTCTTTTACTCTCATCGAAGAAAGAGAGAACAGAGCTGTTTCTGATGCAGACAGAAAAGCAGATATTAATAAAAGTAAAACAAGAATAATGACAAGTGTGATCATAAAGGAGTCTTCAATTATCTAAAATGAACCTTAATCTGACCATCAGGTACAACACCTAACTTTTCCATGAGAGTAAGTTTAATGAATTCTGGCTCACATAAACTTGCAAGCTTAGCTTGCAAGTTATCCTGCAAAATAAGCGCTTTTTCTTTTTGCATCTCAAGTTTTTGAAGCTTGGTTTGTAGCTCTATTAGCGATGCATTTTTTTTCTGAACAGACTGAAAATAAAGAAGATAAGAAATTCCAAGCACAAACAAAAAGAGGCAATACTTTCCATAAACCAACGGTGATTTCTGGTGCGTATTGCTCTTTGCTTGATTCATACGTTCGTAACCTTTTTAATATTAATTTAATAAATAACAACAATCTGAAATTAAATCAAATTAACTTAACTTATTTATTAAATTAAAGAGCTGGAATTGTAATTCCTTCTTGCTTCATGTACTTTCCCTTTCTATCAGCATATGTTGTAGCGCACTGCTGCTCCCCTTTAAAGAACAGAATCTGAGCGAGCCCTTCTCCAGAATATACTATCGCTGGAAGAGGCGTTGTATTCGAAATCTCAAGTGTTACATATCCTTCCCACTCAGGTTCAAAAGGAGTAACATTTACAATAATTCCACACCTTGCATATGTCGATTTCCCAACACAAAGTGTGAGTATGTTACTTGGGATCTTAAAGTATTCGACAGATACTGCTAAGGCAAATGAGTTAGGAGGAATGATGCAAGTATCTCCCTCAATATCTACAAATGAGTCATCTTTGAAATTTTTTGGATCTACCACTGAGTTATACACATTGGTAAACACCTTAAATTTGTTTGAAACTCTTAAATCATATCCGTAACTGGAAAGACCATAACTGACAATTTTCTTATTTCCAACTTCTTTTACTTGAGCATTTTGAAAAGGAGAAATCATCCCTTCCTCTTCTGCCATTTTCTGTATCCACTTGTCTGATTGTAATGCCACTATGAGCTCCTATTTTTTTTTCATTTTTGAATTAGATATAGCTTTTGAATTCCTTTTCTTGCTAGAGTTTTTTTATAGGTGCAAGTAACATTTTTTGCTTACTTCCCTCATCTGCTTTTGCATTTTTGGATAGGAGTCAAAAACTATGGCGAAAACATATACACAATCTTCTTGGGAAAAACAAGACCCTACATTTGAGAAAAAACTTCGCCCTCAACATCTCAAAGAATTTATCGGTCATGATCAAGTAATTGAGCGTTTAGAAGTGTTTGTAGGCGCTGCAAAACAAAGAAAGGAAGCACTTGGTCACCTTCTGTTTTATGGTCCTCCAGGTCTTGGGAAAACGACTCTTGCTCATATCGTCGCAAATGAAATGGGAACAAATGTTGTAGTAACGTCGGGTCCATCCATAGAAAAAGCGGGAGATTTAGCAGGTATTCTCACCAATTTACAAGAAGGTGATATTCTCTTTATTGATGAGATTCATCGACTCAATCGAAGCATTGAGGAATATCTATATCCAGCGCTAGAAGATTTCAAACTTGACCTAATGCTTGATTCTGGACCGCAAGCTCGAAGTGTGCAAGTAGACCTAAATAAATTTACACTCATTGGAGCAACAACTCGACTTGGGCTTCTAAGCGCACCTATGCGTTCAAGATTTGCAATCAATTGCAAACTTGACTATTACGATTCTTCCATACTGGGAACAATCATAGATCGTTCTTCTTCCATCTTAGATGTTCAAATAAAAGAAGAATCTATTATTGAAATCGCAAGACGCTCCAGAGGAACACCCCGTATTGCAAACAACCTTCTTCGATGGGTTCGAGATTATGCCCAAATGAGAACTGAAAATGTTGTAGATAAACTCTCTACTCGAACAGCTCTTGAGATGCTATCCATCGATTACAAAGGTCTAGATGAATTAGACATTCGATTCCTTGAGATTCTTATCGACCAACATGACGGTGGCCCTGTTGGTATTAGCACAATAGCTGCTGCTATGGGAGAAGAAGCTGATACCTTATCAGAGGTAAATGAACCTTATCTTATGATGCTTGGCTTTATTAAAAGAACGCCAAGGGGAAGAGAAGCAACAGATTTAGCTTATAAACACCTTGGGAAGAAACCTTCAAAAAAAACTGGAGAATGATTATGAAACGCCTTTTGCCCTATCTTTTTATCCTTCTAATTTCAAGTTTCGCTAAGTTATCCGCCGAGACAATCCAAAAATCAAATGCTCCACAAAAACCAACTCCTCCAACCATTAAGGTTCTGCTCGAGGAATCAATAGATGGAGCGTTAATTGAAGTGAGAGGTTCTTACCAAGTTTTTAACCCGGTAAATAATAAAAAAATCTCAACAGGTCTTCGTGGAAAAAGATTTTATCTTTATGCACATGATAAAGGAATTAAATGGGGAGAAGATTTTCCAGGGATTTTTCAAATCCGGATTGTCCCATCCAGCTTTGATACAACGCTTCTTGTAAATGGAATCCAATATAGAGGCTGCTTAGAAGTATACAACATTGATAACACCCTTCGCATCATCAATGAAGTTGATATCGAAAGCTACCTTAAATCTATTCTTCCTCAATCTATGTCATCTAAATTCCCAGAAAAAGTTCTGGATGCAATA
>JAJFMG010000029.1 GCA_021772295.1 Chlamydiota bacterium
TACAAGGCCTTATCAATTTTTAAGAAAAAATTGATACAGGAATAAATAAAAGCAACACTTGTGCCAAGTGCTACAAGTACATCCATTCCTACATATCCTGCCTTTATCGATTGAAAGCTCCCTTTATAAAATGGATAGCCACCGATCACTTGCACAAGAATTGCAAGGTAAAATTGGTATACAGGATGCAAAGCAAAGGAATAAGAAAACAAATGGGAAATCATTGTCACAAACAATGGAAGAGAAAGAGCTCCAGAGATAATTGTTTGGAAAATTAAGCTAGAAGAACTCTTCTTTTTTTCCTCAGATTCTAAAATATATCCAAGTGAAATTATTTTCTTTTGAATTTTCTTTGGGTTTGTTTTACCTGAGTCATAGGAAATAGATACGGAACCACTTGCAAAGTTGATTGCAACATCAGAGACACCGCTGATTAAAAAAAGAGCTTTGGAGATTTTTTCAATACAAGAAGCGCATTGTAAATTAGTAATCTTGCCTTCAAATTTTTGAATCATTTCTTCAGCTCCATACAGCTTCATATTACTGAAACTCATCTAGGATTGAGGGATTTTTCGCAAGAATGTTTTTAACTAATTTTATTTAGTTTCATACCTTGCAAGATACTTGTCCCAAAGTTTTGGATAATTCATACGAAGATGTGAATCTATTTTTTTCATTCCTCTTTTAGAAAATTTTCTACTATGAAAAATCTTTTGATTACCACCACTTGATCTGTTTTTGCGCTCTTCCGTTTGAGATTGATAACTTTTAATTACTTTTTCACAAAATTGTTCATAATCTCCAAAAACAAAATCTAAATGCCTTTGATCTTCTTCTAAAAACTCAAGCAGCTTGATAGCAACTGTTCGAGGTTGATCTAATAAATCTTCATAATAAACAATTATTTTTGTGTTCTCATCTGACCAGTCATCAAAGAACTGTAGATTTGAAATAAAATGAGCAAAACCTCCTGTATTTGTAAGTACACTCTTAATTAGTGTCTTCTCCGAATACCGACACTGTCTCACTAAACATTCTTTGGGATTTCGAACCACCATTACTAATTTGTTTTTATCTTGATTCGCATTTCTTATGATATCGCCTTTTTTACCCTTGGTATTATGTGTTCGCCATATAGGTGGTTTTGATAAATCTAATTCTAAATTTAATCGATTAAAGGCTTTTAATCGGCTATGATTATTTTCGACCCATTTTTTAGGAGTTCCTCCAATTATAGCTATTTCTCTTTTAGTAAGTGCTTGAATCATAGCCGTTGTCAAGTTTGTCCCAGAGCTCATATAACTTAAGAAAAATATTTTACCTTCACTAGTTGGTAAGGAGGTCTCTTGTCCATGTGCCTGAAGTAAAAACATAAAAACACATACTAATAGAGCTAATTTTTTTGTCATAATTTCTTTCCAATCTTTGAAACATCAAATTTTCGTCTTATATCTTTTTAAATATTTTTCCCATAAAATGGGATAGTGCTGTTTTAAATAGCAATCTACAATATGCATTTCTCGTAAAGAGAAGTTTTTGGAGTGATAAATAGGATCTTTTCCTCCTGAATATTGCGCCTTATTACTGCCTATTTTTTGATATCCTGCAAGAATTTTTGTTTTTATCAGATCCAAATTTTTTAGAGTGCTTTTTAAATGAGTATCTTCTTCATCCAAAAAGTCTAAAATCTGTCTACATACAGCGTTTGGACTAGAAATCAAATCTTCATAATATAGAAGCAATTATCGTGTTTCATATCTTGAAAAGTATTATTTCCAAAGAATCAGTTATCGTATTTTCAATATACTGATCTATCGCTTGCAAACCTTCATGAGTGAAGTTTCTTGAATGATAAATCAACTTGTCACCACCTTAACTTTGTCTGTGCTGTTGTGTTTCAACATTATTTTCAGATCCCTGATAACTTAAAAGTGCACGTTTTCTAAACGCTCATCAGACTCACCCATGAATAAAATGACCCTTAAGTTGATTAAGGGTCATTTTCTAAAAATCATCCAGAATACCTAGATAGATATTTTTCCCAAAGAACAGGGTAATTATCTTTTAAATGGTCATCAATCTTCTTTAAAGACTCTACTGAAAAATGCTCTGTATGAAATCTTGTATTTTTTCCTCGAGATGAAGCCCTATTAAACACAAGTTTCTTTTTTTGAACAGTTTGCATTACTCCTTTTTTCATTACCTCAGTTGGAACTAAAACTTTCTTGAAATATTTTTTTTCGTATGAAGTTAGGATTTTGTTGGATTCAGCTTCAAAATTTTCAAAAAAGTGATCAAGGTCGGAGACCTCTTCTTCAAGAAAATCAAGTAGTGAAGTAAAAGTCTCTCTAGGATTTTCTAGTAGATCTTCATAAAAAACTACCATTTTAGAAGATTTTGGATACCAATTAAACCAGCTTTCCTGCGCTTCTGCCCAATTTTCATAAGCTTGTAATATTTGAATGTATTCTTGAAATGGTTGTTTATTATTTGTAATTACGTCTACAAGCTGCTCTTCTGAGTATTGAAAATTACTGGTTATAGATTCTTTAGGATTGCGAAGTAACAAAACTAACTTGTTTTGATAAGTATCTATTTTATCCAAAAACTTCATTTCAAATTTATGTCCATCCATTCTGTAAATTGGAGCCTTCTCGCTCTCAATTGTAGCAGTAAGATGATTGTAACCTTCAAAGGATTTTCCCTTTGCAGATCGACGCTGCTGTACTGGCTGTTTAGTTAACTGCTGTAAAGTCGCAAGAACTAAGTTAGATCCAGATCTTGGATAAGCTATTAAAATTTGCTCGTTGCATGCTTTCTCTGGTGCTTTCAAATCTATATCTGCAAACAGACAATTTGTGAAAAGCGCCATAAAGAGAATTGAGAGTCCTTTTTTCATGATATGATCACCATTGTTCAATTTATATACACATGAACGTTAGGAAAATATTTGAATCTTGTCAAATTCTTTTTAGAGAAATTCAAGCGATGTCCAGAGACCCATGGAAAAATTAATCATGTAAATAATCCAACAAAGAATAAGATGTCAAAGCAGCTTGATAGAATTCTAAACATTAAAAACTTGGGGGCAGTCAGACTCGAACTGACGGAGACCGAAGTCGAGGGATTTACAGTCCCTTGCAATTGCCACTATGCGACACCCCCAATTTGGAAAATTTGCTGGCGAAAGGAATTGAACCCTCAACCGTCCGATTACAAGTCGGGTGCTCTACCAATTGAGCTACACCAGCAAAAAACTGAAACGACAATTCTACAAACAAAAGCTTTTTTAGCTCAAGTTATGATTCTTTTTTTTTTGGAGAAGTTGAATTATTTTCTGATTTCTCTTCTTCTTGTGTGTCGACATGAGTTGGTTTAATGGTTTCTTTGCTTCCAACTTTATCTTTAAGAGAATCGGATTTTTCTTTTTCAACTGTTGGTTTTGAGGCATTTTTAGAAAACAACTTAGAAAGATCAGATGATCCCATTGGAGTTATCACCTTATCTTTTAACCTAGTTCGGGAAGAAGTTTGTTTCAATGCGCAGCATTTTTTATATTTTTTTCCAGATCCACAAGGGCATGGATCATTCCTACCTACTTTTTCCATCTTTCCTCTAAATAATCCATTTCTAAATTCAGTCCATAGATTATTAATTATTGTAATATTTTAATTAAAGCGATATATTTTTTCTTCATTAAAGAATGATATTACAATGAAATTAGAATTTTCTTTACCTATTGCAACACCTCCCTGGAAAACTCTCGGAAAAAAAATAGAGAGTAAGATACGAAAGGCGTTGTTCGAATTCAGCCTTTTGGATAAGGATAAACCACTAGGAATCGCTTTGTCAGGTGGAAAAGACAGCTTAACCCTTCTCTATATGTTACACCATATACGTGGGAAAGGAATCCCATTTTTTGATATCCATGCGATTTTTGTAGATGGAGAATTTTCATGTGGCGCATCTATTCAAAAAGACTTTTTACAGAAAGTTTGTAAAAAGTTAGATATTCCCCTATCAATTTGTACTTCCAGTCAAAAAAAAGATTCTCTTAATTGCTATAGCTGCTCTCGAGAGAGAAGAAAATTGATTTTTGATGCTGCAAAAAAAAATAATATCAATCAAGTCGCATTTGGCCATCATAGAGACGACAACATTCAAACACTTCTACTTAACTTGCTCCATATTGGCGAGTTTTCCGCTATGCAACCTAAACTCTATATGGAAAAATTTGAAGTATATATTATTCGCCCTTTGTACTTTATCACTGAAAAAGAAATAAAAGACTTTGCGAAGCAATACGGATTTGATAGAATTACCTGCCAATGCCCTATCGGTCAAAACTCTAGAAGGCTTCGCGTGGAAAATATTATTCAGCATTTAGAAAAAGAGTTTCCAAATGTTAGATCCAATCTTCAGCTCGCAGCATTAGAGTTTGGCTCCGATAAATCCCTAAAACCATAAGATAACCTATGATAACGCTCGAACTTATTGCAGTCATTTTATATGCGGCTATTTTATTTTTGATAGGATTTCTATCCTATCAAAAACATAAAACCGCAGATGATTTTCTAATCGGTGGAAGGGGGCTGAATTTTTATCTTACGGCGCTTGCGGCTCATGCAAGTGATATGAGCTCCTGGCTTTTTATTGCATTTCCAGCTGTCATGTTTATGAATGGAGTTTTTAACTATTGGATTGGAATCGGTCTTTGCTTATTTATGTTTCTTAACTGGCAATTCATTGCCCCTAAAATCCGATATGAAACAGAAAAGTACAACTGCCTAACATTCTCCTCCTACTTTGAAAGCAGGTTTCATGATACTACAGGTGGGATTCGCATCCTGACTGCTTTGATGTCTCTTGTTTTTTACACAATCTATGTATCTGCAGGACTTTATGGAATTGCAATTGTCATAGGCTCTTTGTTCGGTATTTCGTATCAGATTGGAATTATTATTGGTGTTATCATCATAGTCCCTTATTTACTCATTGGAGGTTATACCACCCTAGCATGGCTAGATCTGTTTCAAGGGTTATTCTTACTCTGCGTCATTATTATTGTTCCACTTGTGGCACTTGGTCATGTCGGTGGATTATCTGAAGTATTGCTTGGCATGAAGAGCAAAGGGATAACTCTTTCTCTAATTCCAAATTTCACTATTACTACATTCCTTCAAATTCTTTCAGTTTTACTGGGTTGGGGTCTCGGATATTTTGGCCAACCGCATATCACAACAAAATTTATGGGTATTAAGAAAATAAGCGAGATGAAAAAAGCTAAGTATTTTGGGATGAGCTGGCAAATACTCACTCTCACCTTTGCAGGCCTTATCGGCTTGATATCCATTAGTTATTTTCAAGGAAGTCCTATTAATGACCAGAAACTCTTTGTAACAATGACAAGAGATTTGTTTCCCCCATTTATTGCAGCGTTCATGCTATGCGCAGTACTTGCAGCCACAATTTCTACTATGGATTCTCAAATTTTAGTTTTAGCATCTAGCCTAACAGAGGATTTCTACAAACGAGTAATCAAAAAAAACGCCTCCTCTAAAGAGCTTTTGCTAGTATCCAGAATTAATATTGGGATAGTTACATTACTTGCTTTTATTATTGCCTTTTTCAAAATTGGCACGATTTACAAACAAGTTCTTTTTGCATGGTCCGGACTTGGATCGAGTTTTGGACCGATTCTTATTTTTGCACTTTATTCGAAAAGAGTGAATCGTTATGGTGCACTTGCAGGTATACTTGTAGGTGGCACAGTAGCTGTGATCTGGCCCATGATTGATAATTATTACAACCTTGATATCTTTACGATTATTCCAGGATTTATATGTAGCATGATAGCTATTTATCTCACCTCTTTGTTTACGCACAACAAATCGATGCCACTAAAGGAGCAAAATGACAAAACGACCTTTCTTTCTTCTAGTCAATGATGACGGAATAAGCTCTAAGGGTATTTATTACCTTTATCAATCCCTCAAAGACTTTGCTGATTTACTAATTTGCGCTCCTGCAACGCAACAGTCTGGAGTGGGCGTGGGTTTTTCTTACAATAAAAGTTTTCTTCTGGAAAAAGTAGATTTTGATGGAAAGCAAGAAGCTTGGCAAGTTCATGGAACTCCTGCAGATTGCACAAAAATTGCTCTGAATGAGCTCACAAACAAAAGGCCTGATCTTATTATATCTGGCATTAATCATGGTGAAAACTGTGGAAGAGCAGTTTTATATAGTGGAACAATTGGAGCAATTATTGAAGGTACAAACAAACATGTTCCTGGCATTGCATTTTCCTATTATGATAAAGATGTAGATGATTTTGAGCATGTTTCCGAATACATCCCCGATATTGTAATGCATGTCTTAAAACATCCCATGCCTGAGAAAACATTTTTAAATGTGAATTTCCCTTCAAAAAGCATTCCCTTTCAGGGAATAAAATTTGCAAGGCAAGGCAATGCGCATTGGATTGACTGCGCAGAAAAGCAATTTCATCCAGAAGAAAAACTAGAGT
>JAJFMG010000030.1 GCA_021772295.1 Chlamydiota bacterium
AATGTTATGATGAGATAGAGGCACAGCCTTGGGAAAATTTTCAGTACCAGATGTAAATAAAACAACGGCAGTATCTTCCTTTTTTTGATTTGAAAGGCCTAATTTTTTAAGTTTTGCCTTCACGCTCTTTTTAGATAAAAACATAACTGAAATTTTATCTGAAAGAGTGATGGACCTTCGAACATCTTCAAGCAAGATAAGTTTTTCAATTGCATCTCCAATTTCTAGATAAGCTAAGCGATCTAAAAACTTTTGTGATGTAATAATAGATTCTATAGAAAGCTCTTTTACTCCATATTCGATATTTCTAGATCCAGCTGTCCAATTCAACATAACAGGGATTTTTTTTGCGATTAAGCAAGCAAGCGTTGTAATATATGCACCAATTGAAGAGGGCAGCATAACACCCACATACTCTCCTGGAAGCTTGGCAATTTTCTCAGCAAGTAAAATGGCGCCTATTTCCCATCTCTTATATGTCATTTTTCCACTGTTATTATCTGCTGCGCAAATATGATTGTTGAGACGATCAGAACTATTAAAAAAAGCTTCTACTAAAGTCTCCCCCTCTGGAATATCAAGATGAGGCCTAGCCTCTTCTCCCCAAGAAAAAGGAGCTATATGCACATCACTACGCTTTTTTTTCCCTTTTTGAGAAAGAACTTCAAGAATATCTGATACCGTAGCAAACTCTGAGGGCGTTACTTTTGGCAATTCATATCTTTGGTCTAAATACGCAATAAGCGATGCAACATCCAAAGAATCAAGACCCAAATCAATAGACAAATCCATGCCTTGGGAAATTTTATCACTTGTTGTTTTTGCAAGCTTCGCTAAGTATGAATATACATCCGACTGAATTTTGGGGGAAACTTTCACATCTTTAATGGATTGTTCTTTATCTTCTTGAAACGTTATTTGAGGAAGATCTTTTTTAAAGCAACTATATGAAACAAGTTTAATAGGCTCTTTATCTACAATTTCTGTTGATCCCTCTTCTTTTGGGTATTGATTATACCACTTCTCTAAAAGTTTGTTCATTTCCATCTTAGAAGACGCATTAGTAATTTCTTTAGGGGCAATTGCAAACTCAATCGTCACCTTTCTTTTTGGAACAAAGAAAATGCCATTTTTTAATACAATTTTAATGCCGCGAGCTATGCCACCCCAAAAATCGGGCAGTTTTCCATCTAAAGCTCTAGAAAAAGAACTTCCCCAAAGTCCAGTTGTTCGAACAAGTACAATATTTGCATCTCTATTTTTTTCGATCACATTGTATGTAAAAGAGCTCCCTCCAATTACCTCTTTTGATTTCCGTTTCAAATGGCCAGCTGGATACACAAGAATGTTTTCTCCTTTATCAAGCACCTCATGCATCTGAGATAAAACATTATCAAGCTTTCTTTTTTTCCATTCGTTTACGGTAGTCTCAAAATTTGGAATAGGAATGGCGCCCGCAAAATTCATAAAAAAAGAAACACCTTTTAAATAAAAAAAGTGTTCAACAACAAGAGGTCTAGGATGTTTAAACTTCGTCAAATAAGAAGTGAGCATGGGAGGGTCAATTTCAGCTGGATGAGAGGGAAGAAAAAAGATTCCTTTTTTCTTATTAAGGGATTTCCTCACCTCTTTAAGTCCTATAATTTGAACGTCATACCGAACAGATAAGATACATCTTAGTATGCCATACATGAATTTTTGTAGCAGTGACATTAGAATTAGATACCCTGTTTTTTCAAAGTTTGCCAATTATAACATAGTAGTGCTTTGTCGAATAGTAATACCCAAGTTTAGCCAGCAAGTCATGGAGGCAGAAACATAGAATTACTTTTTTTGAGTGATCTAAAAGTCAACTAATAGATTTTCTAAAAAAGTCTTACATCAGTGAGCTGCAAAGTTAAAACGACATAAGTAACAAACGTGCATCATCTAATGTCATTTTTTCTACTGTATGATATACTTTTTGATGCATTGCTATTTCCACTACCTAACTTTTCAAACCATGTTTAAAGCTCTACTTTTTTTGTTTATTCCTCTTTTTGCATATTCGATTGATATTACAACTCCTGAACTTTCTCAGAAAAGATTGATTGAAGAAAATGCTATTATGAATCGCTGCAAAAAAAGAGTTCCTCTTTATGATCTGAAACCAGGAATTTTTTTTGAAGAAATCACCGAAAAAGTCTATGCAAGCAATCTCTTTAGCGCTTCTTTAAAACAAAGCGCTAAATCTCAATCGAGGCGATTTTTCCTTTTTTCCCATCCTAGTGATAAGGTGATGGTTAAAGCTTTTCTATCTTATGTGCCTTCAAAATCTGCAGACCTTTTACTTCTTCTACGAGGTGGCAATAAGCTCTTTGGCCTACCTGCGCCTCTAAACCCATTGTCTCTTATTCCTAATTGCAACGTCATTGTACCAGCTTATCGCGGAAGTGTTGGAGGAGGCATTGATGAAATGGGTGGTGATGACATCAACGACCTTCTTCATCTAGTGCACCATATTCCCATGCTCGAGCATCAGCTTGGGAGTCTTTCTAATAACAAGAGATACATACTTGGTCGTTCAAGAGGCGCTATGCAAATGTTCTTAGCATTAAATAAATATCGAAAACTACAAACCTATTTTGAAAAGGCCATTTCTTTATCAGGAATGCTAGATATAGAAACGACAATCTTAGAGCGCCCCACTCTAAAGGCAAGATTTATAAACGAATTTGGGCTACAACTCGGAGTCAATGATCAAGCATGGATAAGTAGGCGCTC
>JAJFMG010000004.1 GCA_021772295.1 Chlamydiota bacterium
ATACCACCGCCAGGTAATACCCAAACAGGCACATCTCGTCTTTTAATAAGAAGTATTTTTTTTCGAGTATCATCGAAGATGATGCTCGTTACGCTTTGATCCAAGAAAATTCCTTCACAATTTTGTTTTCACCAAGTGATATTGTATTGTACTCTTTGTATTTACGATCATACAAGGCTTTTATTGATGAGACTGCTTTTTCTGGCCCTATTTCCAATTATTATTTTGTTTACAGGCTGTCAAAAGTACTACGTAAATGTGATCCGAGAAGATGTATCAAAAAAAGACTTAGCAAGTGTTTTTGTTGGAAGTCCAGATCAGCGAAAAAAATCTCCAGACAAAGGAGAGAAACTTCTGGTTGAGTGGAATTTGCCATCGAAGGATGTAAATGAATCTCTCACTCTTAAACTTAATATCCTCTATGGTAATTATACATCGGATGTCAAAGAGTATCCAATTGAGTACAAAAGAGGTCATATCTTCTTTAAACTCCTCAATGAGGAGTTTAAAGAGAAAAAAGGAATGATTGCTTATAGAGCTGAGATTCTAAATGAAGAGAAGGAAATTATTAAAAAATGGCAGCACGTTCTCTTTGTCGAGCACATTCCACTTCAAAAATCCTCAGAAATCTAGAAGCCCTCAGTTTTTTTGAAACCTAGTGTGATTAAAAGTGGTCAATAATTTTTTTAATTTATTCAAAGAGGGAAAAAGTCTTTTTTCTTGAACTTTATAAAAAAAAGGATGTAACATCCTTTTTTTATATAAATATTGGAGTTCATCATGTTTGGTAAAATTATACTTTTTTTTATTGCTAGCGTTTCAACCTGCCATATATATTCATTTACTATTGTTAATCAGACAGATGAAAAAAAAACTATATCAATAGAAGAGGCTTATCGACCAAAATCTGAAGATCCACGTCAAAAGCTTGCTCCCGTTTCCTTAGGGCATTCACCTATAGATCTTACAATTGAGCCAAAATCAGCTATGGAATTTGACCTTCGAGAGAGCTGCTCTGTTTTATTAGTAAATGTGACATCAGTTCAGAAGTCCTCAAACTCCCATATGACAAGTACAAGTTCAGTTAAGAGACAAACATGTTATGAACCTTATAATCATCAAGGGGAAAATTACCATCAGTTTACTGATGACTGGGGTCTTTTATTTTATCAACCAGAAGATCTGCCTGAGATTTCTAAACGAGATATTCACGCGTACTTTACTCGTAGAGCTGCATTAGAGCAAGGTTATGGCATTAAGTGTCTTCATCCTATTTTTCTGGAAAGTGTTTCTCCGTCTGGGAGCTTGCCTGAAGTGTTGCAATAAATTTTTTTTAAAGTTTAACTAAATCATTGTGTTCTGGCTTTTTGATTATTAATCACTTTTGTGTTAAACTCCGTGCCAAAAATGTAGAAAAGAAAAGATTTTAATCTCTTTCTTTTTCATAAAATATTTCAAAAAGAGTATATATGCTGAGTGTTCAAGATTGGATTAATAAAGTTAACGATTGGGTATGGGGTGCACCTCTTATCATTTTACTTGTACTTGTTGGTGTTTATCTAACAATTCGTACTAAAGGTTTGCAATTTCGTTATCTCATCTATGCACACAAACTTGCATTTACAAGACATGATGACGGTGCTCAAGGTGATATTAGTCACTTTCAGTCGCTAATGACAGCTCTTGCTGCAACAATTGGAATTGGAAGTATTACAGGTGTTGCCACCGCTGTAGCAACAGGTGGCCTTGGGGCGCTATTTTGGATGTGGATTGCAGCAGTTGTTGGTATGGCAACTAAGTATGTCTATGCAATCTTATCTGTGAAATATAGATGCGTTGTTAAAAACGGGGAGATGTGTGGCGGTCCAATGTATTATTTAGAAAGAGGTCTAAAGCTCAAATGGCTTGGTGTTATTTTTGCCATACTTGGAGCAGGAGCGGCTTTTGGAACAGGTAATATGGTTCAATCAAATTCGGTATCTTTGGCTTTAAAAGGTTTATTTGGATTTAGTCCTATCTGGAGTGGAGTGCTTCTTATGGTAGCAACTGGAGTTGCATTACTTGGAGGTATTAAAAGTATTGGAAAAGTGACAGGGTACTTGGTACCTGCAATGGCATCTTTCTATATTCTTGGTGGTTTAATAATCATTCTTTTCAATATTACAGCCGTACCTCACGCCTTTGCTCAAATTGTAAAAGCTGCATTTACAGGGCAAGCTGCAGTTGGAGGTTTCTTTGGTGCATCTGTGATGCTTGCCATTCAGATGGGAATATCTCGTGGAGTATTTTCTTCAGAAGCTGGTCTAGGCAGCTCTCCCATTGCAGCAGCAGCTGCAAAGACAGATTATCCTGGCAGGCAGGCTTTAGTTTCGATGTGTAGTGTATTCATCACAACGGGTATTGTTTGTACGATTACAGGGCTTGTAATTGTTATTTCAGGGGTGTTTGGAGATTTAGGCCCTAGTGGAAAAATGATCGATGGCTCCAATCTGGCTCTTCATGCATTTGACAAGTTGCTTCCTTATGGAGGATTGATTGTAACGATTGCTCTTATTCCATTTGCATATTCTACGATACTTGGATGGGCATATTATGGTGAAAAATGTATGGAATATCTGTTTGGGGAAAGAATTAATAAGATATACCGTTTAATTTTTACACTTCTTGTGCTTCCAGGAGCAATGCTAAGTCTTGATTTCGTATGGGGATTTGCAAATATTATGAATGGTCTAATGGCATTTCCAAACTTAGTGGGGCTTATTTTTCTTGGTGGAGTCATTGCAAAAGAAACATCTAATTTCGAAAAAATCTTAAAGTTTGAAAAAGCAGAAAAGAAGCAAAAAAAACTCGCGTTGAAAAACGCAAAGTAAAAAAAGGTTCTTAAGTGTACTACTCAAAGAACCTTATTCAAATTCTAGAAACTATAGACTCTATTCTTTGGGGAAAGTTTCTGATTGTTCTTATGGTAGGTCTTGGTATCTACCTTACCATACGTCTTAAAGGAATGCAGTTTCGTTATTTGGGATATGCTCTGAAGCTTGCCTTTTCTAGAAGTGATGACAAAGCTGAGGGGGATATTAGCCAGTTTCAATCTCTGATGACAGCGCTTGCTGCCACTATTGGTATTGGAAGTATAGCAGGTGTTGCGACAGCAATTGTTGGGGGGGGATTTGGAGCCATTTTTTGGATGTGGGTAATCGCACTACTTGGTATGAGCGTCAAGTATGCAGAAGCTATTCTTGCTGTCAAATACAGGGAAAAGGACCATAAAAATCAGATGTGTGGTGGCCCTATGTATTATATTCAAAAAGGGCTCAAATGGAAATTTCTTGCAGGATCTTTTGCCGTATTTGGAGCTCTTTCAGCCTTTGCTGGTGGAAATATGACTCAATCAAACTCAATTGCTGAGGCTATGCATAATCTAGCTGGGGTCCCAGCAATTTGGACAGGTGTTATTCTTACAGTTCTTACAGCTCTTGTAATTCTTGGTGGCATATCAAGTATCGGAAAAGTCTGCGCTTACCTTGTACCTGTAATGGCTTCAATGTATATCATTGGGGGACTGATTGTTATTATCACTCATATCACAAACGTTCCAAGTGTATTATATACTATTGTAAGTTCAGCCTTTACAGGACAAGCCGCAACGGGTGGCTTTATTGGAGTTACCATTATTGCAGCTCTACAATTTGGGGTGGCAAGAGGCGTATCTTCTAATGAAGCAGGCCTTGGTAGCGCCCCGATTGCATCAGCTGCTGCTAAAACAGATGTTCCTGGAAGGCAAGCTCTTATTTCTATGACGGGGGTCTTTCTTTCAACGATGGTTGTATGCACTATTACTTCTTTTGCAATTGGGGTGACAGGGGTTCTTGGAGAGTTTGGATCAGATGGAAAACTACTCAATGGCGCATCGCTTGTCATGAGAGCATTTGATAAAACCTTTCCAGGGGGAAGTCTTATTGTGACAGTTGGTCTCATTCTTTTTGGATTTTCAACGATTGTGGGTTGGTCGTACTATGGGGAAAAATGCATGGAATATCTATTTGGAGAAAGACCCATTAAGTACTATCGAATGGTATTTTGTTTGATTGTATTTATTGGAGCAATTCTGAGTATGGATATTGTATGGCCACTTGTAGATATTATGAATGGACTCATGGCGCTTCCAAACCTGATTGGGCTCTTTGCTCTCTCAGGTATTGTAGCCGTAGAATCTAAAATATTCTTTGCTTTAGTAGCCTCAGAGAAGGCATCTAAATTCAAAGATTCGTAAGTTTTTGCTGCATATCTGATAGCTTGCTTTTTAAAGTATTTAATTCTTTCGTTGTTTTTTCTACTAAAGCCTTAGGAGCTTTTTCTACAAAAGCCTTGTTAGAAAGTCTTCCCTCAATGGAACCAATTTGATTGTTTACCAGCTCAGACTCCTTGAGTAATCGAGTTTTTTCTTTTTCTTTAAGCTCTAGAGGAAGAGGAATGACAATTTTGACCGACTCAATTATTGAAAAAGAGGATGCAATAGCAGGCTCTGTTTCTAGAAATTCGATTTTGTTTATTTTTAGAAGTGCTGGCAAAACATGCTTATTTTCTTTCAGAAGTTTTGCATAGTAATCCTTCTTACAAATCAGAAAGAGATCAATTTTGAAAGAGAGGGGAATTTTCATTT
>JAJFMG010000031.1 GCA_021772295.1 Chlamydiota bacterium
AAATTACCACTCTTGGAAGAAATGGATCCGATGTCACAGCAGTTGCTCTTGGAATTGCTCTAAAGGCTCGAAAAGTAGAGCTTTACAAAGATGTAGACGGCGTATATGACATAGATCCAAAATTGCATAAGGAAGCAATACTCTATAAAAAGTTAGCCTTTGAAAAGGCGATTGCGCTTGCTGAGCAAAAAACTAGTGTTTTACCAAAAAGGGCGCTTTTACTGGCTCTAAAAAATCGATTGCCATTACACGTGCGCCCCTTTGATTCTCAAAAGTGGCGTCATGATATTGGAACCGAAATTGGCATAGGAGACAATAGATTAGCGCCTCCTTGTTATGAGACTCTTTAGCGTTATTTAGATGCAAAAGAGTAAGAAGATTCTTTTGCGACCTTAAGTAGATATTGGCCATAGTCTGTAGATCGATAACTATCAGCAAGTCTTAGAAGAGCGTCTTGAGAAATATAGTTCATTTGATATGCAATCTCTTCTAGACAAGCAATTTTGATGCCTTGACGCTCTTGGATTGTTTGAATATAAGATGCTGCTTTTTGCAAAGCGTCTGGGGTTCCTGTATCAAGCCACGCAAAGCCCCGATCAAAGATCGCAACATTCAATTCAGATTGATCTAAGTAAACTTGATTGATATCAGAAATTTCGATTTCACCTCTTTTTGAAGGTGAGAGACCTTTTGCAATAGAGCATACTCTGTGATCGTAAAAATATAATCCGGTAACTGCAATGGAAGAGGGAGGGATTATAGGTTTTTCAACAATTTTAATAGGGATTTGATTTTCATCAAAAGCGATTACGCCATATCTTGATGGGTCAGATACTTCATAACCAAAGATGGTGGCGCCAGGTTTTTTTGGTAGGCGTTTTTGCAGAAACTTTTTTAAGTGAGTGCCATGGAAGATATTATCACCAAGTATCAGACAAACATCCTCGTTTCCAATAAATTCTTCTCCTAGAATAAATGCTTCGGCTATGCCTCGAGGTTCATCTTGTACTTTGTATGTAATGGTAATTCCTAAATGGTTTCCAGAGCCAAATAACTCTTTGAATTTTGGAAGATCTCGCTTGGTAGAAATAATAAGAACAGATGTGATCCCCATTTCCATAAGTACGGAGAGTGGGTAGTAGATCATGGGTTTATCAAAAATTGGTAGTAGCTGTTTGCTTGTTGCAATAGTCATAGGGTGCAATCTACTTCCAAGACCACCTGCTAAGATAATTCCCTTCATAATACCTCATAGATGTTTGGAAGGTTTCGATAGAGCTCTTTGTAATCGAGACCATATCCAATTACAAACTTGTTTTCGATCTCAAAAAGAGAGTAGTCTGGCAAATATGAGGACTCTCTTTTTACTTCCTTGCGCAAAAGGGTAAGCGTAGTCAGAGTTTTAGGGGACTTGTGTTGCAGAGCTTTAGCAACTGTTGAAAGAGTATTGCCTGTATCAAATATATCCTCGATAACTAGGATGTTTTTTCCTTGAATGTCTAAACAATCAACACCTGAAATTTCGAGCTTTCCAGGTGTCATTCCTCGCATGCCATAACTTTTGCATGTGATGGGTTGAAGCCTCAGAGGAAATGAAAGTAGTCTTATAAGATCAGCTGTAAAGATTAGAGATCCCTTTAAAATGGTAATGATTACAACTTCATTTTCATTATAAGTTTGGTTGAGCGTATTCGCAATTTCACGCAGTTTTTCATCTATTTGAGACGCTGAGATAAGGAGTTTTTTTTTCAAAGTCACCTTATTTGAATTTGCATCCTTCTTCGATCAATTTATCGATGAAATCAAGTGTATAGATACCTGATAGAAATGTTTTATTTTGCAGCATAAATTGGTGAAAAGAAATTGTAGAGTAAATGCCACCAATATGGAATTCACGAAGAGCTCGCAGAGAAATACGAACTGCATCTTCTCTATTTTTACCTTTTACAATGAGTTTGGCAATCATAGAGTCATAATGAGGTGGGATTTTATATCCATGATAACACGCTGTGTCAACTCGCACATTTGGGCCGCCAGGTGGAATAAAGTATTCTAACTTTCCAGGTGACGGAGAAAAATTAGTTTCTGGGTTTTCTGCATTGATTCTAAATTCAATGATGTGACCTGTAAATGTAACTTCTTCTTGGCTACATGGAATTGATTCTCCCATAGCAACTTTGAGTTGTTCTTTGACAAGGTCAATCCCTGTAAGCTCTTCTGTTACTGTATGTTCTACTTGGATACGTGTATTTACTTCCATGAAGTAAAAATCGCCTCTTTCATCAAGTAGGAATTCTACAGTTCCAGCTGAATAGTAACCTGCAGCTTTTGCGAGGTTAATTGCGGCCTCGCCCATTTTTTTTCGAGTTTTAGCATCGATGCAGGGGCTCGGTGTTTCTTCAATTAGTTTTTGACGTCTTCTTTGGACTGTGCAATCACGCTCACCCAGGTGTATACAATTTCCTTGTTTGTCACCTAAAATTTGTATTTCAATATGTCGCGGGTTCATGATCATTTTTTCCAAATAAACATCTGGATTGTTAAAAAGAACTTCAGCCTCTGTTCTAGCGGCAACGAACTGCTTTTTAAAATTATTTTCATCTTCCGCTATTCGTATTCCTTTACCACCACCACCAGCAGAGGCTTTAATGAAAATGGGAAAACCAATTTTTTTTGCTTCTTTTATGGCTGCATCAAGAGTATTAACAACACCAGCAGATCCTGGAATTACAGGGCAGTTTGCCTTTTTAGCAATGGCTTTTGCTTGCGCTTTATCACCGAGCATAGAAATCGTTTTAGAGGAGGGACCTATAAAGTTTATTCCGGAGCTTTCACAGATAGAGGCAAAATGAGCATTTTCACTTAAAAACCCATAACCTGGATGAATACTATCAGCGCCAGTAATTTCACAGGCGGAGAGTACGTTTGGAATTTTCAGGTAGGATTTTGTAGAGGCAGGCTCACCAATGCAGATGGCTTCATCTGCATGCAAGACATGCAAAGATTCTGCGTCAGCATTTGAATATACAGCTACAGTCTGTATGCCTAAATCATGGCATGCTCTGATAATACGAATTGCAATTTCGCCTCGATTGGCGATCAGTACTTTTTTCATTCTATACTAAATAATTTTGTTCCAAATTCAACAGGGTGACCATTTTCGAGGTGCAGTTTTTTGATAACACCACTTTTTCCAGCTTTGACTTCATTCATAACTTTCATGGCTTCAATGATACATACAATGGTGTCTTCTGTGACACTATCGCCAACTTTTACAAATGGAGCTTCCTCAGGAGATGGGGAAGAGTAATACGTTCCAACCATCGGGGAGGCAATCATATTTTCTTTCGAATTAGATTCAGCAGGTTTAAGTGTTTCATGTGGCGCTACTGAATGAGAATGAGCTGGAGGATGGCTATAATGTACTTGTTGCTTTTCGCTCTCTTTTTCAAGATGAACTTCGCAACCATTTTTATCTTTAACAATAAGTTTTCCAAGAGAGGAACTTTCTAATTCTCTCATTAGCTTTTTAATATATTCTAAGTCCACAATACTCCTCGTACAAACTTAAATTCTTTGGATATACTCATTGTTATGAGTATCTACTTTGATGATATCTCCAGATTCAATAAAAAGGGGAACTTCCACTTTTGCGCCTGTTTCTAAAACACCAATTTTGGTGGCATTAGAAACAGAGACTTTCGCTTCTTGAGACTCTGTTTTAATAATCGCAAGCTCTAAAAACTGGGGCAATTCTACCGAAAAGATGGTATCACCATAAAACATGGAGGTTATCTGAGTGCCTTCTTTCAAGTAGTTAGCTTTGTCTTGCATGATTGAAGCTGAAACTTGTACTTGATCAAAGTTATCGATATCTAAAAATAGAAAATGCTTTCCCTCTTGATAAAGGTATTCGAGTCTTTTTTCTTTTAAAGAAACTTCATCAATTTTTTGATCTACTTTGAAGTTTTTTTCGATCATTTCATCCGACATTAAATTTTTTAATGTTGTTTTAATGAAGGGGACTCCCTTGGCTGCAGATACGCGGACGCAAGATTCTACTCGGTAAATTTTCCCGCTTAGAGAAATGGTCATCCCAGGACTTACTTGATTGCTAGGCATATATTTATTTGGGGGTTAGGGTTTCGATCGAATGCACAATATTTTTTAATTCACCAATACTCAAGATGGTATAATCAACATCGGTTTTTAATCCAGTATTACCTAAGCCTCGCCCCGTTCTAATATGCACAGTTATGGCTCCAAGCTCCTTAGCAGGAGTAAGATCATATGAAATTCGGTCTCCACATACAAGTGTTAGGTTTGGAGAAAAATTAAGATCTAACATGATTTTTTGATAACAAACTTTTTTTGAGGGCTCTTTGGTAACGATGATATGACTAAACCAATTTTCAGGAATTTGAGAAAGAGCAAGCTTTTTTCTTTGAATGATATCTTCACCTCTTGTCACAAGAGCAAGCTGATGATTTTGAGATAAAAATTCAAGGATCTCGAGGGTATCTTCATATGCTTTTATTCCATGTGCAAAACATGGGTTATGATAAATAGCATCGATACCTATTTGTAATAAGTGAATTTGATCATGGATTTCTAAAAATTCCGCGAGAGCTATTTTTGAGCTTTGAGCAACAGAAGATAAGCGGATTAATTCTAGATATGCAGCATTTTTATTTTGAAGAATAAGGCCGTTTGCAATCATTCTATCAAATGCTTTTTTGATAAGGAGCGGCGTAAAACTTTCAGTGGTATCAATAAGTGTGTCGTCTAAATCAAAGATGATTAACAATTTTTATCAGCTCTTGCGTAAGTTTTTTAGGGTCATGTCGAATCAAATTTCTTTTGATCAGATCTTTTTTTGCCTCGGCTTTTAAAGAGCCCAAAAGGGGCGCTAAAAGAACTCTTTTGTCATCAAGGTCATTTTCGAGTAACTCACCTTCTTCGGCATAAATTTTAATCAAATCTTCAGCGGGTTTTTGGCTGTTAATTAAAATGTAGTCAAAAATATCTTCGCCTATATATTTGATTACCTCGCTCAAATAGTCCGATGCTTTATAACCCGTTGTTTGACCTTTACGATTCATCAGATTTGCAACATAAATGATTTTGGCGTCTGTCTTTTTAAGGGCGGCGCTTATGCCATTTACAAGTAGATTTGGGATGATCGATGTATGAAGGCCACCTGGTCCCATTACAATAAGATCAGCATTTAATATTTCAGAAATTGCGTGGGGATTCGCATTTGCATATGGCTCTAAATAAACACTTGTGTAGCCTTGATCTATTTCTTGAGAGAGGTAGACTTCTTTTTCGCCTTCTAAAATTTTTCTGTTTTTCAGGATCATTTTAAGTCGAACTTCGTGTGTTGTAACAGGAATCACCTTTCCCTTGATGGCTAAGATTTTACCCACTTCTTCAACTGCTTTTTCAAAACTACCAGTGACTTTTTCAAGAGCTGATAGAAGCAGGTTCCCAAAGCTATGGCCCCCAAGTCCGCCATTTTCAAAGCGGTAATTCATAAGACTTCGCATGAGCCTTGAGGAGTTAGAAAGCGCAACTAAGCATTGTCTTACATCACCTGGTGGTAAAACCCCTAATTCATCCCTTAGAATGCCTGTGCTTCCACCATCGTCAGCCATGGAGACAATAGCGCAAAGATCTACGTTATAATTTTTTAAACCACGAAGGACTGCAAAATTTCCAGTTCCACCGCCGATGACAACAACTTTTTTCATTGAATATGATGTGGCATATTTTGGAAGGTTTCGATTATCTGTTACATATTATCACCTTTAAATAAATAGGTGCCAGAGACAAGTGAGTTTGCCCCTTTTTCGACGCAGAGAGCTGCTGTTTTATCATCAACACCACCATCGACTTGAATTTCAAAAGGAGGTAGAAATTCACCTTCTTTTGCAACTACTCCACCCTCTCTAATGCCTAGATCATCACAAAGTTTTCTGGTAAAACTTACTTTTTCTAAACATTCGGGCATAAAACTCTGGCCACCAAAACCTGGATTTACTGTCATAATTAGAATTTTATCACATTTGTCTAAGTATTTAGGAATGATTGAATCAGAGGTTCCAGGGCAAAAAGCAAGGCCTGCTTTTACATTGCATTTACGGATATAGTTTAGCGTATCTTCTACATCTTCAGTAGCTTCAATATGAAACGTAATGCAATCAGCGCCACTTGCAACTAGCGTTTCGATATAATCAAAAGGGTGATATACCATGATATGGACATCCAAAAAAAGATCAGTTGCTCTATTAACAGCAGCAAGTGATCTCGCACTTAAAGATAGGTTGGGTACAAAATTACCATCCATAATATCGAAATGGATGCCATCAGCGCCAGCTTGCTCGATTCTTTTAGCCTCTTGCGCTAAGCAGCCAAAGTCTGCAGCAAACAATGATGGGTCAACGCGTATTTTAGATTTTTTCATGGTAGAAACCTAGCTGTTTTCTATCCAGATTATCATATTTCAAAATAAAAGGAAAATTGCTTATTCTGAGGTATCTGAATTTACTAGTATATAACTGCAAGTTAGAAATTCAATTTTCCCATCGTTGATTTTTTGATTAGCGGCATACTTTGTATAAAAGATGATATTTGCAAGCTCTTCAATAGAAGTTACTATAGGAATATTATATTCCAGATTACAATCGTAGTATTTAAAACCATCTTCAAGAATTTCAATTCGAGTTGCATGGCTACCACCCGCAATTTCTATAACTGTTCCTGAGTCTTTTTGTGTAAGTATTGTAAGTTCTTCTATAAATTCTTGAGGGGTGAGATTTTTAATCGGAGATAATTCAAAATTTTTTAAGGAAAGAGTTGGATTTTCTCTTGCGATAATCTCTAATTGAAGAGGGCGATTGAATTGAGACTCAATAATGGTATCATTTGGCGACATCAAAGAATGCGTTATAGCCTCATCTACTGTAAACTGAAATAGAGTAAGCCCATTTAAAAAATATTCAAAAAATGCTTCGATTGTTTCGTAGGACTCTCCATTTGCAAAGGTTGGGCCTATGGCTTGCAATGCTTCGATAGATCCGTTCCAATCTGCAAAAAGATCAAATCGTATATTCCATCCATCAGGTTCTAGTGCATCGTAAAAACCTTTTAGAAAATTTATTCCATTACAAAGACCATTCACGTTCCAAAGCTCTCTTGGAAGCTCTTCTTGTGTGTTTTTTAAAGAAATATAGTCGCTGTATTTTTGTAATAAAATTCTTTGGTGACGACTAGTAGGATGATTTCCATATTGTTCACTGTTGCTGACTTGGGACAGCATAGCTCGGTTGCAAAAGGTTTTAAAGAACCATATAGATTCTTCGTCATGGTTGTTATTAAGAAGGTTTTTAATATCCATGCCAGCAAGTTGTAAGAAATTTATACTGCATTGCAGTTGATCAATAGGTATTTTAGCCCTCATGCAATCTAATAAAAAGGTATGATCCTGGAAGCCTAGAAGAGTCATTGATAATCGAAGGTCAAAAGTTTGGGGTGGAAGTATTGGAAGTTTTGAAATTATGCTTAAGTATTGATCATAGTATAAATTTGCATACTTGAGAATTACATCTGATGGATGAATCACATTGCTATTTGTAAGTGTTACAATAAATTCGTTGTCGATTTCAGCAAATTCATTGTAGACAGCAAGATGCATTTTTTGAGGAATACTACCTTGATGACACTCTTGTAGAACAAACAGGGACCTTCTTATTTTACATGTTTGTAACAATGAAAGAACACTTCGAATATTAAACATTTGCTCTTGATATCTGTGCAAGTTTTCTGGGTCTGTGAAGTCGGCTGAGGGCTCTATTTCAGCCTTGATATTGGTAAGCGCTGCTTGGTAGCTATGTAATGTTTGATGGATAATCTCTGAGTTGTCGTACTCAGAAATTTCTGATTGATACTCATTGATTTGATTATAAATAGAATCTATTAAGTCAGCTAAGGTTTGTGGCAGATTAATTGGATCATCTGTCAGTTTCGAGCAAGCTGATGGAAAATAGTGTAATGCTTCCATTTCATAGCTTTCTTCGTTAGGAACCAAGTTTGCAAGTGAATGGAGAACATTCATGCATTGTTTTAAAAATGGACTTTGCAATGCTTTTGAGATCTTATCTTGATCCGGAGGTTTATTGAAAAAATCAATGATGCGGCTGCAATCATCATAAAAGGAATCGTAGTGTTGTTGTTTTTCATCTGCAAATCGGAATAAAGCCTTTTTGTGTTCTTGTGGAATTAGCTCTTTTTTAGCAAGTAGCTTTATAGATTGCTTTGCAGAAGCAGATACGAGTTGATTGCCATTTATGTAGAGAGTATAGATTGCGTTTGCAATTGGAGTTAATATTGCCATTAGTTCAGTATGTAAATTATCACCTTTCATTGATTCATAGTAGGGAGAGAGTCCCCGAATAACCTTATCAAACTCTGAGCAGAAATGGAGCGCAGTGTTTGTGTTTTTTGGAAGGTAAAGGGAATCTAAATTTTTAAATGTTGGATTTTCATTGAGTACAATAAAAAGTCTTTGAAGAGGTTTTCTTATAAGAGGCTGAATCTGAGAAATAAGTGCAAAGGCATTTTCATCTTGATTAGCTTTGGTAATTAAAATAATTTTTTTGCAAAGTTCATTTAAGGGAGAAGTTAAATCAAAACTTTCATTTTTTTTTGGATTTAACATTTGCTTATGCAATATGCTTATACATGCATTTACATCGGGATCTTGCAAGGATGTAGCATCATTCAGAATTCTCTTTACTAGTTCAATTAACTCTTGATTTTTTGTTGCTTTTTCTGACCTACAGGCGATTGCTGGAGGAGTGTGCATTAGAAATTTATGATCTGTTTGTGGATTTAGCGGATTGGCACTCATGTTATCACCTCAGAATCATCATAAGTCGCATCAAGAAAGCTACATGAAAAAACGGTATCCCGATCCGGAAATCCTTCGGGTATAAATGTTGAAAGAGGGGATAATAAAGCAGCCATTATTAATTACCACACTATAGTTTAATTAATTATTATATATTAATTATTGATTAAAATACAATTAAAATTATTAATTAAATTTCTTGTTGTAATGGTCTGTTGGTGAGTGAATTAGTGGCGAATAAAGAAATTGAATTTAATCTGAATAAAATCAATTTTCTTTAATCATGGCCTGATAAAAGACTTTTTTAGGCTTGTTTTGGAGTTTAGCGGCAATAAGGACTGCATCCTTTTGAGATAGACCAAATTTTTCTATCAGAGATTGGACATATTCTTTAGGGGGTAAATCTAAATCAATTTGAGTGTGTTTGCCATTGATAATGAGAACCATTTCTCCCCGGGGCTTATTTGTGGAGAAATGGGAAAGAAGGTTTGAGGGTGTGTCCTTTAGAATTTCCTCATAGATCTTAGTAAGTTCTCTAGTAATGGTGACATCTGTATTGGGTTGAAGTTTTGCAAGTTCAGTAAGTGTTTTTTGCACATGGTGAGGGGATTCGTAAAAGAGGGTGTATCCTGGGTATAAAATAGCATCTTGCAAAGTAGTGGATAACTCACCCGCTTTTTTTGGCAAAAAGCCCATAAATTGAAAGGGTCCTTCCATATCACCAATGTATGTCATTGCAACGGATAAAGCGCATGGCCCTGGAAGTGAAGTAAGGGGTAATTGCTCCTCTAGTACTCTTTTTATAAGCATGGAGCCTGGATCGCAAATGCAGGGCGTTCCAGCGTCTGAAATTAGCCCTATTTCTAATCCAGATCTAAGGTCATGAATAATAGAGTTTTCTTTCTCTTTTTCAGAAAATTTGTGGAACGAGATAAGTCTTTTGGAAATTTCTAGGTGTTTTAGTAAAATCCCACTTTTACGTGTATCTTCGCAGAGGATATAATCACATTTTTTTAAGGTTGTAACGGCTCGATAGGTAATGTCTGATAAATTCCCAATGGGTGTTGGAATAAGATATAACATAAAAGAAAGGGGTGTAGGTGGCACCCAGATTCGAACTGGGGATAGAAGCTTTGCAGGCTACTGCCTTACCACTTGGCCATGCCACCATATTTGTAATAGACGCGTATTATGGGTAATTGAGAAATAATGGGCAATTTCTTTCTCTTTTTTAAATTGTAAAAAAATTAGTTTTCATAGAGCATAATTTCACAAAAATGCAATTAGCCTATGGAAGGAATGTACGTGAGTATATGCTTTCTGACAATTGTTGTAGTTTTTGTACTAGTAAACATAGATTTTAAGTAAATGGCGCAAAGGGATGCGAGGGACAAATAAGTAGCTTTAAAGATGACTTAGAAAGCGGAAATGAATATCGAGCGTTGTTAGTTAATATAGTTTCATTCATGCAACAGCTCCAAAAAATTCTCGATTAGATATCCTCGATGAGATCAAGGGAGGTTTCATTGGAGTAGTATTCTTCAATTGCAGTGGCTTTTTGCTCTGATCTTTTTGCGATTTCTACCGCATCGATCTTGGCGTTGCAATACGCTTGGAAAGCAGCTAGCGAGTCGTCGCTGCCTGCAACCATTTTCTCGGCAGCATCTAGAACATATCTTCCGCAGTTAAAACTATCATTTTGGTGATTTGCTTGACCTACATTGTCTAAAGAGATTGCGGACCCATTAAAATATTTTTTGTTGAGGTCTTCTTGCAAGGTTTTTAAGCTTTTATAGTGGTTTAAACCATGAGATTTTGGGTCGTAGAAGAAAATAGTTTTTCGATCAAAGTCAATTGTAAGCATGACATAATGATTTTCATGGTGAATCGGCAAGAAAAACAGACCTGTTTTTGGGCAATTACCACCAATAGATTGGTGAGTTACTTGGATGTTTGCAACATCGATCTCGTGTTTCATGAGCATTTGATAATAAAAATAGTTGTTTTTCTCAGCTTCATTTGCTTGGAGATATTCAAAATATGTAATGATAGTTTTGTCTTCGAGCCATAGTTGTTTATTTTCCTTGCCACGTGTTTTATTTGAGTTTTTCAGGTTGTTTACGACTTGGTCTGGCTTTGTAGCTGAAGGTGATTTTGGTTTCGTAGAAATCTCATATTTTGCAAGAGGTTGGTTTTTGGTTATGATGTCGCTGAATGTTTTGAAAGCAGCTTTCGCCTGAAGTGTAAAGTCTTTTTTTGTTTTGGTAATGTTGCCCTCAGTTCCTTTTGTTGTGATAGAACCTTCTGACAGATTGATAGAAAATGGAATAAAGTGTTGATTATTAGATGTTGCCACAGCTTCAGTATATAGAGTAGAAATGGAAGGAGTAAGCATATCCCATAAATTTTGGTCATAAGCTAGGTAGGTGCGCTTTTTTTCCGGGCCCGATTTTTGAATGATTGAAACACGCAATGTTTTGCCAGGGACTACGGTACCATCCTCTAATGTATTAGGTGGGAGAACAATAAATGAATGGATTTGAGGCGCCTCTTTAGGTGAAATTCGAGCCTCTGTAGGTGAGATCGCTATTTGGTTCATTTTTCTTCCTTTCTTATAAAGTTCCTTCTATTATACAACCTTATTAATTTAATTTTAATATTAAAAAATTAAATTAATGAAGTGTTTTAGTAAGTTGGTTGTTAAGTGTATATGTAATGTTTATGGGAGTGGTTAGTGGAAAAGAAGCTGTTAACCATTTGGAAAAAGTGATAAATTCTCAAATTTGGAGAAAAAAATGAAAAATATACTTGTCTGATGGAAGCGATTTTAGAATTTGGAAAAATAGATCTCTCTGTAATCAAGGGGTTTGCAGTAGATAGCCGGAAGGTTGAGTCTGGATTTATATATTTTGCGCTTAAAGGAGCAAAAGTAGATGGGCATGATTTTGTGGAGGAGGCTTTTCAAAAGGGTGCATGTGTTGCTATTGTATCGAAGGATAGCAATTACAGTGGAAAAACAATTCTTGTTACAGATGTTACAGCCACTTTGCAGATGTTTGCATTTCAAAAAAGAAAGAATCTAAATTGTGATATTATTGGGATTACAGGCTCTGTTGGAAAAACAACCACAAAAGAGTTTTTAGCAACT
>JAJFMG010000032.1 GCA_021772295.1 Chlamydiota bacterium
AACATTGGTATTTTTACCTATTCGAAAGAAAAAGAGTCTTACTCTGCGTCCTATACTGATCAACTGGATGAGGATACCAAAGGAAGAAGGAAAGAAATCTTAGCAAAAGCGCAACAAGATGTTGTAATAGAGAACAATAAACAATATCTAGGTCAGAAACTCTTCGTCATTGTCGAAGGATACCATGAAGAATCAGAATATCTGATGGTCGGACGTTTTGTCGGACAAGCCCCTGATATTGATGGAAGAATTATCCTCAATGATACAATGGCTGTCACAGAGTTTTCTAAACTCTACGAAGTAGAAATAACAGATGTCATGGAATATGATCTTGTTGGACGTGTAATTGCTCCAGTAGATCTTGAAATTAAGTCATTGTCACTTGTTTAAATTGCATCTCTTGCAATAATAATCACCCCTGTGCTACGAAGAAATTATTTTAATTGTAGTATTTGGGGTGAAATTTTTTCTTATGTCTTATCACAATATTGAACAAATTTTAGGGGATGAAGCTAAGAGCTTACTTGCACATAAGTGCAAAGTGTCAAGTGAAATGCTTACAAAGCCTGGTCCGGACTGGGCGGAAAAGGTATTTTATGATAGCGACCGAAACATTCGAACCTTGCAAAATTTAGATACACTTTTTTCTCATGGAAGGCTTGGTAATACAGGTTATTTGTCAATTTTGCCTGTAGATCAGGGCATAGAACATACTGCTGGGGCATCATTTGCTCCAAATCCAAAATATTTCGATCCAGAAAATATTATTAAGCTTGCGATTGAGGGTGGGTGCAACGGGGTTGCAACCACTCTTGGTAATTTAGGATTACTTGCACGCAAATATGCTCACAAAATTCCATTCATTCTCAAACTCAATCACAATGAAATGCTTTCATATCCAGATACGGTAGATCAGATCTCATTCGCATCAGTCACACAAGCCTACAACATGGGTTGTAGAGGTGTTGGAGCTACTATCTATTTTGGGTCGCAAGAGAGCAACAGACAAATTGTTGAAATTTCCAAAGCTTTTAAACATGCACATGATCTTGGCATGTTTACTATTTTATGGTGCTATTTAAGAAATCCCAAATTCAAAACAGAAAGCCAAGATTTTCATCTAGCTGCTGACACAACTGGGCAAGCTAATCATATTGGAGCTACCATTGAAGCAGATATTATAAAGCAAAAGCTTCCTGAAACAAACTACGGGTTTAAAACTCTACAGTTCGGAAAGTATTCCGATGCAATGTATAACGATTTAGCAACAAATCATCCGATCGATCTTACTAGATATCAAGTGATCAATGGTTATATGGGTAAAATTGGTCTTATCAACTCAGGGGGAGCTTCTGGAAAATGCGATATGCATGATGTGGTAAGAACTGCTGTAATTAATAAAAGAGCGGGCGGTTGCGGGCTTATCACCGGTCGAAAGTCTTTCCAAAAACCTATGAAAGAAGGCGTAAAAATCTTGCACGCTGTGCAAGATGTATACCTTTGCAAGGAGGTTACCATTGCCTAGTAAAGAAATTATGACATCATCAGAGCAAAAACAAGCTGGTAATTATTTTTACATTTTTACTATAGCAATGATCGCAGCTTTAGCAGGTCTTTTATTTGGTTATGATACGGGCGTCATCTCAGGCTCACTGCAGTATATTTCAAATACATTTGATATTTCAAAAAGTGAATATCAGCTCAAAGAATTTATTGTGAGCGCAGTCCCGCTTGGAGCTTTAATCGGGTCTGTTTTTAGTAGTCACTTTTCCAGAAAGTATGGAAGACATCGAAGCATTATTTATTCAGCTATCTTGTTTATATTTGGAACGGCAGTAGTTGTAGGTGCTTTTCATATCAGTATGATTATAATCGGAAGACTGTTTATGGGATTTGCAATTGGACTCTCTGCTATGATTGTTCCCATGTATCTGTCCGAAGTCTCACCTCCTAAAATTCGAGGCGCTGTAATCTTCTTATTTCAGTTAGCGATTACAATTGGCCTCTTGCTTGCCTTTATTATGAACTACATCTTTGCAGATGTAGAAAGCTGGAGAGCGATGTTTGCAATTGGTTTTATTCCATCTCTGCTTCTGGCATTTGGGATGTTATACCTACCATTTAGCCCTAGATGGCTTGTTTTGAAGGGGCGAGTAAATGAAGCAAAGAGTATTTTACAAAAACTTCGGGCGCAGCAAGATGTCATGGAGGAGCTTTCAGAGATAGAAAAAAGTCTCAAACACCCTAAAGGAAAACTTAAAGATCTTTTTACAAAAAAGATGTTTCCTTTAGTTATTATTACCTTTGGTTTATTTGCTTTTCAGCAACTCAGTGGTATCAATACCATTTTCTATTACGCTCCAACTATTTTTGAAAATGCTGGTTTTGGCGCTGGAGAAGGATCGATTTTGCCATCGATTGCTACAGGGGCAGTAAATGTATTTGCAACAATGTTTGGAATTTGGCTTGTTGATAAAATTGGAAGAAGAAACCTTCTTTTTGTAGGTTTTACAGGAATGATTATTTGCTTAGGCGTTCTTGGAATTTCTTATCTAGGATTATTGGGACCTGAAATCAAATGGATTACACTTATCTCGGTACTTCTTTTTATTGTCTTTTTTGCCATAAGCCTCGGCGGCGTTCCCTATGTGATGATGTCAGAGCTTTTCCCTTTGAAAATCAGAGGTGTTGGAATGGCAACAGCTAGCTGCGCTAACTGGGGATTTAATATGATCGTATCCTTTACTTTCCTAACTTTTATTCATCATTTAGGTATTGGTGCAACTTTCTTGATGTATACAGGATTTACAGTGCTTGGTTGTTTATTTGTCTTTGCACTTCTTCCAGAGACCAAAGGTGTACCCTTGGAGAAAATCGAATCCAATCTCTATAGCGGAAAAAGACTTCGCAATTTAGGGGATCATAGAGCGAAAAAGGAGAGTTAGGATGAATCAAAAAAAAGCCTTAGTAATTGCATTTTCAAATTTTGGATATATTATTAGCTGTATGCTTCTATATCTCGTAGCAATAGCTATTATATTTTTAGCTATTGCAGGGATTTTCCTAGATATCTCTAAGGGAAGTTTTACAGTGTATAATCTACTGGATGAAGTAGGTCTCCTTGTTTTTTCAATCGCGGTAATCGACGTTTCAAAATATCTGATGATGGAAGAGGTGTTCAAAGGAGAGGGAAATAATCATCCTAAAGACAAAAGAAGAACACTTACCAAGTTTGCAATCATAATTGTTACAGCATTGTCTCTTGAGAGTCTTGTTTTAACGATTGAAACAGCAAAGACAGATGTGACAAAGCTTGTTTATCCTGTATTGCTTCTTCTCACAACGACTTTTTTAATCGTTGGTCTTGGGCTCTATGAAAAGCTTAATGCATCTGCGGAGTGTGATGCTTAAGAGGCTTGCTCTTCAGAATCAACAGGTATTGCGATTTCACTTGAAGTAGAAGATTCCTTTTCAATAAGAGAGGTTTTTTTTACTACCTTAGAACTTTTCTTTGTAAGTTCGAATGATTCTAGGAAGTTATATAGGTTTTGAGAGTTGCTTTCTCTTTCCATTGCAGGATACTTTACCTCTACTTTGTAGAGTTTATTCCCGACTAAAATAAGCTTACCCATGACTTCATGATTTTTTGAACTAAGAATAAAATCAAGCGCTGGAAGTTTTTTAAATTTCTTGGTGTTTTTGCCTACAATTTTGGCGTTAGGAACCATTTTCACAAGAACTTTAAGAGATCCTTTTAGGACGAGAGAAGAACCCCATTTAAGCCATTTTTGTGGCAACTCAATATAACAAACAGAGTACGAAGTTGTTTTATCATGTACACAGCTATACTCTCTAAAGGGGAGTACTAAACTACTTTTAGGAACAGGAATTTCTCTTGATGTAAAATCAGGATCTTTAGGGAATGCAATAGCAAATTCTTCTTCACTTGGATTAAACTTTTTCCAATCAAATTCCCCATTTTTTTTCTTTGATAGATTAAAGATATTAGTATTGTAACCAAGAGTTGTATTTTTCCACTCTTCTTCTACAATGTATGGAGTAATCATAGCTCCAAATAAACAGACTGCAATTAGTACCCCTGTAACATTTCTTTTGGAGTATAGTACTTCGATGTCGTCTTTCTTATCCCATGAAAAAGATTTAGTTTTTTGAGCTCTAATCAATTGAATTAGAGGAAAAATAATATTCAAAAAGGGAAGTCCAAATGCCATCCCTTTCATCCAAACAGCAAAACTTCTTTGAAAGCTTTGTTTTAAAGAAAGTTTTTTGCCATCTATTTGTTTGACTTTGATTCCACAAAGAAATTTTCCAGGTGTTGCTCCAAATAATGAAACACAAAACATTTCTATAATCACAAAAATTGCAGGTATTAGTAGAGATAGTTCAAAAAAGTTCGTAGAGTCAGTAAAAAAGGATAAAAAAGTAAAGAGGAGTGTATAGTCAAAGAGTCTAGCAATAAAACGTCGAAAAAGGCTTTTATTGTCGTTTGAAAATTTACTTATATTCATTGAAACTCGCACCTACTTATTTTGGGCTCGAGTATAGTAAATACCCAGATTCTACTCAATCGAATTAATATATTTAAAATGTAATTAAAGTTATTGTAATTGCTAGTTGTTTGGTTTATTTGGAAGAATAAAACCAGCTGCAATATAGGTAATAAATAAAGGGAAAAATCCCGTTACAAACATAGCAATAATAAAAATTATTCGAATAATGGTAGGATCTATTCTTGAATAATTGGCAAGACCTGCCAAAACTCCAAAAAATTTTTTATGATGCAGATCTTTATAGAGCTTTTTGCATGGTATTTCAACATAGAGTCTTGGACCATTTGGCATGATAAGATATGCTACTAAATAGATAACAATGAAGGGTAAAAAAGCTGTAAGCACACATAAAAAGACAAACAATAGGCGTATCAGACTTGGATCTATACCGATATAATTCCCGATGCCTCCGCAGACACCTGCAATTTTTTTATCCCAACGATCTTTATAAAGCTTTTTCATAGAACCTCTCTAAATTCTACCATGGCAGAGAGGTGAATTTTCTCAAATAATTTTGTTATTAAAAAGAAGTAATTACTAGATGAATGCGTAATCCATATTGTATTAGCAATAAATTAGAGGACAATACCTAGGTATTGTCCATCTCCAAACATAATCCGGTGAGTAATTTTTATTATAATGAACATTTATTATCGGGTTCTACTACAGAGGTAGCTCTTTAATCTCTAGAATTTGCTTTCTGGCAGATTCTAATCTTGTGATTGCTTCTGGCATCTCGCCCCGGCTTAGATTAGTTTTATCGCAAGTTTGAATAACATCCATCGCAAGCGTTATAATGTTTTCAGCTTTTTCCACCACTTCTTTATTATTAAGAAAAAGAATTTTTCGACCAAGCTCTATGATTAGCATGGCCCGTTCCCTCATATCATTTTTTGTGGTAAACCGTTCAAGCGGTGAAGTTAGACCTTCAAACATAGCTGTAATTTCATTAGCTAAGTTCTCAGTAGAAATCTTTCCTATTAACACCCCTTCTTCTACATCAGTTATTTCGCATGAGGTATCTTGTTTTCCACCAGTTCGGTTTTTAAAGTCAGGAAAGATAAAAGTCTTAACAGCATTAACTGCCATAATTGTTCTCCAATGTTATTATTTCAAATAAATTTAATTTATTATAGCTTTGTTGATGTTTTAGTTCAATTGTAGTAAGAATTAAATTTTTTACTTTAATGTATTGAGGTTTCGAGTGTAAAATGTTTTTTTTGCAGAGCGAAACTACTAACCGAAAGGAGCTTTGGAGATAAATGACATTTCCTTTTTCTTGGTTGGGTGAAAAAAGACTAGCTTATAGGCATGGAGCGCTAAACGGTGGTAGGGATTAACAAGTGATCCATATTTTTTATCCCCAACAATTGGATGGCCAGCTTCACTTGCATGGACACGTATTTGATTTTTTTTACC
>JAJFMG010000033.1 GCA_021772295.1 Chlamydiota bacterium
CATTGATTTACCTATTTTTGTTGTACAATTTTTCCCATTATTTTTTTCAGGGTCTCTAGAATTTCCTTTAGTCCTTTAGTTTGAACTTCATAACTTCTTGCGGAATTATGGTACGCATCTTTTGTTACTTGCTCTTTTCGATCTAGACTGGTTTTTTTATTAGCTATCATAATGAGCTGCGCATCAATTTTTTCAATTTGACAATCCGTAAGGCCTTTTCCAATAGTGGATCCGCCTCTTAGAATACTTAAAACTCCTGTGGCTACATTTGAGCTTGAGGGTAAAGCTTGAGTCGAAGAAAAGTATCCGGCTCCAGAAATAGCTCCAAGCGCAATAGAGGAAAAGGTAAGCCCCATAGCAATTTTTGGGTAGATGTCATTATAGCTTAACCCAAGGGCTGTCATTGAAGTCAATCCAGATAGAGTTAACAATCCACCAGTAGCAATTGCGGGTGTTGATGCTGCCCCTAATAGAGAAAGCCCTAATGTGGTAGTAACTCCTGTAAGAAGAACGGATGAGACCATTTGCAATGTTTTCCAGGTGTCAGCTGTAGAATGTTTATCTAAAACTTCTCTCGTTGAGTTACAAAAGTCTTGAAATATCTGATGTTTTCTTTCTTGTAGATCATCTAACGAAAGTTTGTATGTTTGATTAAGAACATCTTGCGTGAAGTCAGAAGATTCAAGATGGCTTTTAATCATTCCATAGGTGGATTGTGGTAGTTCAGATGAGGCATTGATAGACGTTTTAATTGATTCGAAATTAAATGAGTGATCTGGAGAGGGGAGTGTGGGTAAAAGAGATATAGACGGTTTTTCAAGATCGGTAAACGTACTTACTTCAGAAGGACATAAATAGTTACAGGCTAAATCATATGATGCAAAAAGAGGGTACATAGCTGCGTTGTATGCAAGTGAAAGTATGGACTCAAATTTGTCATATAAACCTGCTGGATTGTCTTGATCAATATTCGATATACTTTCAACTGAGAGCGCCATATCAACTATTTTTACTTTGACTAGGATTTAATTTTTTTTCTAATCGATCAATTTCTTCTTGAAGTGATGAATCATCTTCTTTCAATCTTTTTGTAGATTCTTCTAATGCTTTCAGAGCCTCTTTTTTTTGATTTAAATGAAAATAACAAATAGCTGCTTGAAAATGTACAGAGGGGTCACTGTCGTTTAAAATTGCAGCCATTGACCAAGCCACAAGTGCCATATTAAATTCTTTAAGCATACGGAAAGTTGCGCCTAGACCTATCCAATATTTTTGGTTTGTTGCATTGAATACGCAAAGTTTTTGGAAAAGGTCATTTGAAGCTTTAAATTCTTTATTTTCATATTGAGCATAAGCAAGCGAATAAATGAGCTCTAAATCTTTAGAAGAAAAACCAGGATCTAAGGGTTCGTTTTGGAGAGCATTTTTAGTAATTGTATTCAGTGCAGACTGGGTTAATATGTCAAAGTCCATTAGATTTATCTCGGTTTTTGGTTTCTTGCAAGATTTGACATATGACTAATATGTGTTTCAAGTGTCTTTCTATTCATATCAGCAATGAGATATGCCAGTTGGATAACTTGAAAGAGTTTCTGCTGAATATGAGGAGTTAAGTTTTGACACCTTGTAAGGTTATATTCACAACAATTGCGAGCAGTTTCAAAAGTTTGCTCAGTCATATCAGCGAATTGTTCGGGAATGGGAAATCTAGAATCAGTTGTCTCAATATCGTTAATTTCAGCAAAAAGTGTTCTAAATTTATCATGCAATTCTTGCATTTGGTTCATTTCTACTTCTGACGGAAGTGTTCCTTGGTTTTCATGAGTTTCCTTTGATTCAGTTAACGCTTGAATAATTTGCTGTAGGTATTGAGAATAAATCTGAATCTTTTCAGCATTTATTTGTGCCTCTAGAAGATTTGCATGAATTTTTCTATTTGTATCTTCATCGCTTTTTGACTGGAGATGTGCGCAGGATAATCCTGGATTAATATCTAAGTTAGTGCCTTCTATCATGACATACCTTTTTTCTAATGAGTTCCCAATATCTTATATTAGGCACTATACAAATTTCTTCTAATTAATCGCAATAAAGGAAAAAAAATCAATCAAATGTGTTTTGAAAATTCCACTTTAAAAAAAATATTAAATATAAAGATTTAATAAAGGCAATAGTTTGAATTAATGACTGCTTGATGATCTGAAAATGTACACATGAAGATTCAACCATATGCTTAAAAAAGGGATGCGCAAAATAATAAGTTTCCTGCTATGAAGTATCTTCCACATTATTTGAATTTGAAGGAGTGAATCATGTCTTTAGAAAGACCTAAATCAGAAAAGTTGTTTGGCGAGGCTAAAAGGCACTTGGTTGGAGGTGTAAATTCCCCTATTCGCGCCTTTCAGAAATTAGATATAACGCCTTTAATTGCAAGATTGGGAAAAGAAGACCTGATTGTGGATGAAGATGGAAATGAGTATATTGACTATTGTATGAGCTATGGGCCACTCATTTTAGGCCATACTCCACAAAATGTGGTTGCAGATACAATTGAGCAAGTAAAAAGAGGTTCCTCTTTTGGCAATACCTGCATGCTTGAGATTGAGCTAGCATCTCTTATCAAATCCCATATGAGATCTATTAAAAAGATCCGGTTTGTCTCTTCGGGTACAGAGGCTACTATGACAGCTATTCGAATTGCAAGAGGATATACTAGAAAGAAAATAGTAATTAAGTTTAGTGGGAACTACCATGGTCATAGCGATGGTTTTTTAGCTGAATCTGGTTCTGCATCCTTTTATCTGAATACGCATGCAACATCGAGTGGAATTCTTGATGCCGTTGTATCAAATACACTTTCATTGCCCTTTAATGATATTGAAGCTGTAGAAAAGATTTTTTCTACAAGCGATATCCAAAACGATATTGCTGCTGTGATTGTTGAGCCAATACCTGCCAATATGGGACTCATAAATCCCAATCCTAAGTTTTTAGAAACACTTAGAGAACTCACTTCTAAGTTTAATTCCCTTCTTATCTTTGATGAAGTGATATCAGGATTTCGAGTTGGGCTCGGAGGAGCGCAAGAGTTGTATCAAATAACTCCAGATCTGACTTGTCTTGGTAAAATTATAGGGGGAGGCTTTCCAGTTGGCGCAATTGGGGGAAGAGCTGATATTATGGATACCTTAGCGCCACTTGGAGAAGTATTTCAAGCGGGAACTCTTTCAGGAAATCCTGTTGCTATGAAAGCTGGAATCTCTACGATTTCTAGTTTAAATCAGAGTACCTATCAGAAATTACAAGCTTCAATGAATTTTCTAGTGGATAGTATTTCTGTAAAAATCAAAGACTGTGAATATCCTATGTGTGTACAAAGTGAAACAGGACTTTTTACATTCTTTTTTGGAGTAAGAGAGGTAAAAACAAAGTCTGATTTAAAGGATTTGGACTTTCCGATGTTTAAAAAATTTTTCCAGTTTTTGTTTGATCGAGGCATCTATATTGCACCTTCTCCCTATGAAGCTATTTTTCTATCAACGGCTCATACGCAGGCTCATTTGGAAAAAACTAGAGATGTTATTTTAGAATTTCTTGATTTGTATGTGCTAAGATCTAACAGATCTCTTGCTAATTCATCTAGGTGAAGAAATTTCCAGCTTTATTTATTGATATTATCGTTGTAAAGTAGATTTATTTTAAAAACCAATAAATATTGTTTTGAGTTAATTACAAAAATTTAATAAAACAAAATTAAGGTGTAATTAACTCTGAGGCATCAAGATGGAAGAGAAAACGAATCGAGATGAAATAGCAATTGAATTAGATGAGCTTTGCAGCTCGATGAATGAGTATCTCAACCTACATATTGGAGAGTGCATCATTAAGGACAAGCTAAGAGATCAACTCAACTGGCTCAAATACCAAATAAAATACTATCTCAATACGGGCGATATGGAGATTCTTAAGGAGAATTTCAATTGGGTGGTTTGTAACTTCAATCATGATCTACAGTTGAGCAATAAACATGCTTTTGGATACTTTCCTTTTGCAATGTGATCTTTTATGCATCTGATTGTAAATGCATTACATATTTTAATTAAATAAGTTTTATTTAATTAAACAAATTGTGCTAATATAAAGTTATAGGGATTGTCATAAGAAGCGCTCTGCGCTTTTAAACTCTTGCGTAAGTAACGCCTCTCTAAGTGGCAAGGTATGGACTACCAATCGCTGATTCAGCGTTTGGACCCACCTAAAATACAAACGCGTAGTAAGACTATCTCTGCTCTCTTGCGGGTGCTTGTTTTGGATTAACTTCCACATAGGTGCTTGCGAGGGGGCTATTTTTTTGTTCTCATTTTCTCAATATATTCCATCCGATTTTTGAGTTGCGATTCAAAACCTGTTTCTTTTGGATGAAAAAAGTTCTCCTCTTGTAGATCTTCTGGAAAATATCGCTGCTTAGCAAAACCTGAAGAGGTGTCTGGATCGTAGATATATCCTTGAGATGCACCAGCTTTTTTCATAAAGTTATTAGGAGCATTAATAAGATGATTGGGGATGCGAGCATTAGAAGATTTGCTAGCAGAGTCTGTTGCTTTCGCAAAGGCTTTATAAAGAGCAATACTTTTTGGAGCAAGAGAGAGGTAAACACATGCTTGCGCCATGGCAAGTTCACCTTCTTTGGCTCCAAGCATATCGTATGCCTTCTGACAAGAGAGAGTGACTTCTAAGGCATTAGGATCAGCTGTTCCTATATCTTCGAGTGCAATTCTAATTAGCCTTCGGAAAATGTATTTGGGGTCTTCTCCTCCTTGAATAATACGAGACAGATAATATATAGAGGCGTTTACATCAGAACCCCTTATGGATTTATGCAGGGCGGAGATTAACTGGTGGTGGTAGTCTCCACCTTTGTCATACTGAGGGCATTTAGTGAAGGTAATGGAAGAGAGGTTGTTTTCATCAACATGTTCCATACCCATGGTTTGGATGTTTTCAAGCAGATGGAGTAAATTACGAGCATCCGCATTTACAGATGAGATAAGTTTTAATTTTGTTGATTCGGAAATTGCAACATTATAGATCTTTGATTGGAAAAGATTGATAATTTGAAGAAGGTCTTTTTCTAGCAGGGGATTCATTGCAAAGGTTTGCATGCGAGATATAAGAGCGTTATTAAGAGCAAAAGACGGGTTTTCAGTGGTTGCTCCAATAAATACGATAGATCCATCTTCTATAAAGGGAAGAAACAAATCCTGCTGGGATTTGTTGAACCTATGGATCTCGTCAATAAATAGGATAATCTTACTAGAAAACAGAGGGCGTTTTCTAGCATCTTCTATTACTTTTTTGATTTCAGATGTGGAGTGATACACTGCAGTGAAAGAAAATAACTCTTCTTTAAATGAGTTGGCATAGATACGCGCAATTGTTGTTTTCCCAGTACCAGGCGGTCCATAGAGAAGTATAGACCTAGGTCTTTTTTGCTCAATGAGTTTTCGAAGTAGACTTGTTTTAGAGGTTAAATGCTCTTGACCTATCACTTCATCTAATGTCTTAGGTCTAAGGATTTCAGATAAAGGAGTGTTCATGGAATTTCCAGAGTTTTAACGCAAGTGTAACTCTTTTTGAGAATTATCGCCATTTGCCAAGATAGACCAATGAGGTTTTCTATATTTAAAAATGAGTAAAGGGATAGTAATCATTACAATTAGACCAATAATTAAAAAACCTTCGTATAAAAATAGATTGCCTACTTCAATTTGAGAGGGGGGCAAAAAGGCAAGTGCAATTCCACAAAGACATGAAAACATTCCAACAGAAGACACAAGCCAAATTCCCTTATGAGGATGAGGTATTTTGTATGTTCTTGGAACGTGAGGACTTGTATAACGCAGTCTAATTGCGGAGATAAACATCAGTAAATACATAATAAGGTAAATCTGCGCACTGATGGCTGTTAGTATCCAGTAAGAGGTGGTAATAGATGGCATAAATAGAAAGACTGTTGAGAATATTGTAACAACAATTGCTTGGAATAGCAGAATTTGAACAGGGGTTCCATTCTTATTAGTCTTATGAAAGAGAGGGGGGAGATTACCATGTGTAGATGCTGTATATAGAGCTTTTGATGGGCCAATAATCCATGAATTTGTTTCAGCAAGCGCTCCATAAATGAGCATGACACCAAGTATGGGAACAAGCCATTCTAAATGATAGTTTTGTAAAAACAAATGAAAGGTATCGATTAGGCCTGTCACAAGACTGATCTCTTTTTGCGGAATTAGAAAAGCAATAGATAGTGATCCAAGTAAAAATAGAAAAAATACGATCAGGGCTGAATAAAGGATTGAAAGGGGGTAATTTCTTCTGGGATTTTTAACTTCAGATGCGTAACCAGCTGACACTTCTAATCCAGAAAACGCTAGAAATAATCCAGTAATAAAGACCCAGCTGTTCAGGTTACTTAGACTTGGGATGATCGAGTCTATAGTGGGTGTTATTTGAATAGGGTTACCCCGAAATAACCAACTTAAACCGAGTGTAATAATGAATATTCCTGGAATGACAGTACCTAGCATGACGCCATAGGAGCTAAATAGAGCTGATATTTTGATACCGTAAAAGTTTATGAGGGTCATGGACCAAAAAATGATAAGAATGATCCCTAGCACTAAGTATTTGTTTTGAGCGAGCACTGGATTAAAAATATATAAAAGCGTTGTAGCTGCAAAAGAAAGAATAACTGGAAACCAAGTTAAGTCATGTACCCATTGCATCCAAATCGCAAAAAAACCGAGTCTTTCTCCAAGAGCCTCCTTTACCCAAACGTAAATGCCTCCTGATTTAGGCCAACCTGTAGCAAGTTCTGCAGATACCAAAGCAATTGGTATTAAAAAGAAAAAAGCTGTTAGTAAGAAAAAAGTGATGGCATGGTATCCAAGTTTTGCAACAAGTGGTAAATTCCGAAGGCTTGCCATAATGGAGATGTTAAAAAGGACTAGTAGTGAAACACTTATGACTCTTTTGGGACGGAATTTACTATCTGTCTCCATGGTTTTATTCTCCAAACTTATCCTTGGTGAGTTCTATCACTTTGTCGATAATTTCTTGGCTATCATAAATTGCGCAATTTCCTACCATTAAACAGGGTAATTTTACTTTTCCTACGCTGCCAAGCAGTTCTTTTTTTAAGCTTAGATTTTCGCATACATTTACAATGGTTATCTCTATAGGAAATTGCTTTATAAATGACGCAATATTTCTTGAATTTGGGCAGTTTGAGTTATAGTATAATGCGATGCTTGTGTCATTTGATATCTCCTCCAAACTCTTAGATGGTTTAAGTGTGAAATAAGATTTAACTTGAGAAAAAATCAAAGTAGGTAGAAAAACAGCACTGATTGCGATTGCTTTGTAACTCATTTATTTTTAGGTGCCTATGCTATTGGGTTTATGACTTTCTAAACTTAAATTAGAAAGTATCTTATATATTTGCAATGAAAATATCTGAATTTGTTTTTTTGCTTTTTTTTCACTTAAAAATACATTTGTAAGATGCTAAACAAAAGTTACTTAAATCCTTTTTCTTAATAGATCGTTCTGTGATTTTTCTTTTTAATATAAACAATCAAATTAATACAAAAAATAATGTGGTTTTTGCTTTTTTTGTTAAATATATCGCTTGTTTTTCTCTAAATTATTTATAAAAACTATTAATATTCATAATTATTTTAAATCGTAAAAAACTCGTTTTCTATATGTTTTAAGATGCATTTCTTGATTAAGTTGGTGGTTAATTACACTTTAATTGTAAAAAATATTTTATAATTAAATTAAAAACGTGTATATTAAAGATTGTAGGTTGAATTAATTAAAACGTTTAGAAATGAACTTTTATCTAAATTCATCTTGGGAATTCCAACAAGGAGCAAAAAATGCCAACAAAAAGAAAAACAGCGGCTAAGAAAAAGCCAGTTGCTAAGAAGACTGCAACAAAAAGAAAGCCAGCTGCTAAGAAAACAGTAGCAAAGAAAAAAACAGCCGCTAAGAAAAAGCCTGTTGCAAAGAAAAAAACAGCTGCTAAGAAAAAGCCTGTTGCAAAGAAAAAAACAGCAACAAAAAGAAAGCCAGCTGCAAAGAAAACAGTAGCGAAGAAAAAAACAGCTGCTAAGAAAAAGCCAGCTGCTAAGAAAACAGTAGCGAAGAAAAAAAC